>JAICLG010000202.1 GCA_025927515.1 Hyphomicrobium sp. | reverse complement strand
GTGCAAGGTCTCAAGTTGCCTTCGGTTCTACGCGTTCGACTTGGCCAGCGCCTGCCCGAGACATACAAAACATGCAGCATTGCTTCGTCGTCGATGATTCCGAAATTATCAGGAAGTTCACCCGGCTTATTTTCGAGAGCCTTGGATTTCGTGTCAGCGAAGCCGATGGCCCGGTCGCTGCGATGGAGCGGTTAAGCCTGGAGTCTCCCGATTACATTCTTGTCGATTGGCGAATGCCCGATGCGAACAGTATCGAATTCATCAGCAAGATTCGGGCTCTACCGTTGGCGCAGCGCCCTCACATTATCTATGTCGTGACGGAAGAAGAACCTCGCGAGATCAAGCGCGCTATGGCCAATGGCGCGGACAGCTTCCTGCTAAAACCCTTCAATCGCGAGATCATCGAGATGAAACTCGCTGAAATCCGCGTCACCGCCTAGCCGTCGTATCGATCCCGGACCTCGAAGCGCGCTGCCGTTGAAAAGGCCGGAAACCGGCGCGCTCCGCATCATCAATTCGATCGAACGATCCTAAACCGCGTCGAGTGGCGGCGGATGCTCATTGGCCGTCTTGTGGAGGCTCCGGCGTCGGATATCCTGCACCGCTTGCGGCAGGTTTTGCCGAAGCGGCTTCATTAGCCGACGAGGACGTATGCGCCGCATGATGATGCTTTGCCGGCTTCTTGGCCGCCTGGCTTAACGATCCGGTCTCAACTGGTTTCGCCGCAGCCGACTTGGATTCCGAAGCAGCAGCTTCCGTGGTCGGAGCTTGGTCTTCGCCCGAATTCGAGGTCGAACTGGCTGCCGCAGGCTGCTCTTCCGCAGCGGCGCGTTCTACCGGCTTCTTAGGATCCGGAACCCGATGCAGAGCCGCCGTCGTCCGCTTTTCACCGGTCGACTCGTTTTTGGCGACGTCTTTCTTCTTCGCGTTATGCTCGGTCTTTTCGGCGGATTTCTTCGTCTTCTTGGCGTCGTCCACGGCCGCCGTCTGGTCCGACTTTGGCAATGCCGAACCACCCCAGCAAACGGTCGCTTCTGCGGTGCAGGTGTGCTCGTCGAAAACAATGAAGTTTAGAAACAGCTCGCAAGAAACGCTCTTCTTGCCGGTGTGAAAATCCTTGATCCCCTTCTCGGTCATCTTCGTCGCGATAAGCTTATCGAGCAACGACTTCGCATCTTTCGTCGGGCCCTCTTTGCCGTAATCGTTGACCGTGAACCCGTACTTTTGGCATTCGGCCAGCGCCGGCAGAGAGACGGCCGACACGAAGGCCGCGATCGCTGCAGCGGCCGCAACGAAATTCACCGTAAGGCGCATACTAAAATCCCCCGTGATACCCACCCGGTCTCTGCCCGTATCTATATTGGCAGCAGCGTGGCAGTACGAGGGCGAGTTGGAGACATCAGACGGTTTGTCGACAGCTTTGTGACCCTTTGCCCACAGGCTTCAATAGGGACACTGATGCAAGCCAACCGGCGGGCTTTGAACGGCTCAGTGCATATACGGCGCGTTGCCGCCATGCTGGCCAATAGCTGAATCGAAAAAGAAGCCGTGGTCGAACGGACCCGCTTCGGACTGGCGGTCCAAGGTTGGATCGCGAAACTCTGAGCCACCGCCAGAAACGGTGCGCGAGTCGCCGTAGGTATTGATCGAGTCCGAATACTTATAGGAATAGCCGCCGCGACGATGCAGCGAATAGTTCTCACCCTGATTGGAGTTGTTGCGCGGCTGTTGCGCTTGGGCAGCGTCTGTTACGACGAACAGCAGTCCGCTGAACAACAGCGCTGAAACGAACTTGCACATCATAGGATGCTTGCCTCTCTCGGTCAGCGCAATTGAGCGCGACGCGTCCAACCATAGCTTAATTGTCGTTGAACTCCCTCAAGAAATGGTTGCGCCCCTTAATTCTAACAAGGCTGTAACTTATGAACCACGCTGGACTGGCAAAGAGTGCCTGAAAATAGGCAAAGCAGACCAAGTGTCACAGGTTGTGTGATATGATTCCCACTGTTGGGGACTATTCATACGGCGGCGGCTATCGCGAGCTATCAGACTGTTCGCCATGTCGTCCGCCCCACCTCGTGGAGGATGTTACATGGATATCGCGACCCTATTAATTCAGCTCATCAGCGGCGCCGTCGGCGGCAATGTCGTCGGCAACCTGTTCAAAAATTTGAACCTCGGTACGCTGGGAAATTCGATTGCGGGTATCATCGGCGGCGGAATTGCCGGTCAGATCCTCGAACAGGTCGCACATACTGCAGTGACCAGTGGCGCGCTTGATCCGATGGCCATCCTAACGCAGATCGTCGGCGGCGGTGTCGGCGGCGGCATCTTGATGGCGATTGTCGGTGCCATCCGCACGCAAATGGCAAAATAATTTCATCGCTACTGAAAGACGAAAATCGGAGCTCGCCGAAATATTCGGCGAGCTTTTTTATGCGAAGGAGACGCGCACGTGCATCTCACGACGCACAGCTCCCCGTCGCAGAAACGCTCCGCCTCACGGGAAAAGCGCCACAGCAGCCGCGGCGACACACCGCCGGACTTCGCTAAAAAGCTTTTCAGTCGGTCTTTTGCAGATCGACGGCTTTCGGTCCTTTGCCACGCTTGTCGGGTTCGGTTTCAAATGAAATCCGCATACCCTCGTTCAGCTCACCGATACCTGAACGCTCGACGGCAGTGACATGAACGAACACGTCATTGCCACCGGCATCCGGCTTGATGAAGCCGTAGCCCTTTTGAGAATTGTAAAACTTGACGGTACCTGTTTGGCGCATGCATCGTCTCCTGGCGCAGCCCGGCGCCCGGCCCTGGCTTCTCCGCAAAAGCCATGAAACCGAACTCCGTGACGAGCGGCGGAGTGACGAACCCGAGCGCGTCCTACCGGACCGCACCAACGCGCCGGACTTATAGAACGCGAGGGGGCCATCCCGCTGCCCGCCTGAGCGTGCGTCAATTTATCCAGCAAATGCTCCGCCACGCAAGGCGAAATGCTGCGAAGCAACGAACAATCCGATTATTGAACACGATCGTTGAGCTGGAAGCCGCTGCCGGTCCCCTCAGACAGCACGTCCTTGAAATAGGGCAACAGAGTCTCGAGTTCGTCGCGAAGAAGGTAGGGCGGATTGAGCACCAGCAGTCCCGCCGCTGTGAGACCCAGCCCCGGAAATGGCGCGCAGACGCTAAAGCGAACATCGAGAAATTCGAGCGAAAAATCCCGGGTCACCTCGGCGACGAAGCGACCGGCCGCAACCTCGTCCTTCAATGGGTACCAGACGAGATAAACGCCGGCCGAAAATCGCGCCATCGCGTCTTTGACCGCGACCGCAAGATCGTCAAACTCGCTTTTTGCCTCGAACGGCGGATCGATGAGAATGACGCCGCGCCGTTCTTTCGGAGGCAAAAGCGACTTCACCGCATGGCGGGCATCGATATTCAGAATCGTCGTATTCTTAGTCCGCCCGAACGCGCGCTTGAGGCGGCCGTACTCCTCGGCATTGAGTTCATTGGCGACGAGGACGTCCTCGGGCCGCATGATCATTCGAGCGATCAATGAGCTTCCCGGATAAACCTTCAGCTCGTCCGTCGTATTCACTGCGCGCACCGCGTTGAGGTAAGGCTCGATGATCTCCGTCACGGCAGGCGGAAAATGTGCGGCAAAGATCCGGCCTATGCCGTCGCGCCACTCTCCCGTCTTACTCGCCTCCGGTCCGAGTAGATCATAACGTCCCGCACCGGCGTGCGTGTCGATCACGCGAAATGGCCGCGGCTTCGCCATCATATAAGTCACGACGCGCGCCAACACGACGTGCTTCACGACGTCCGCAAAATTTCCAGCGTGATAGTCGTGGCGATAGTTCATGCGCGAGCGAACGGTCCAGTGGCAATGATGATGCAGCCAGCCATTCTACGGCCGTCAGGCTTTCTGCTCCCAACGCCCGCTTTGCGACTGCTGCCAGTAGGTGACGGTGCAGCCCGCGGCTTTTGCGGCCTTCCACTGGGCGCGAGCGGACGCCAGCGCATCGGAATCATGACCGTCGAACACGTATACGAAGCGCTCGGCACCTGCAAACTCTTGCGCTTCGGCACCATCGACGAGGAACCGCACACCGGCGCCGTTCGGATTTTCAGACCCAAGCGTCAAATAGATGGGCTGCTCGCTGGAGTGCCCAATTCGCGCCGTGCCATGCGGCAGGAAACTGTCGTCTGCGTACGTCCATAGCGACAGATCGAGAGCCTCAAGACGATCTGCGCTACCTGCCTGCACGACGGCGCGCCAACCGCGCGCAAGCGTTTTTTCGAGAAGACTCGGAAGCACACGCTCAAGCGTCTGCTGTTCAAGGTGATAGAAATAGACGTCCATCGGCGATCGCTCGCTCAGGTTTCAGCCAAGCCCTTCGGGCCGACCCTTGAACTTTACCTGGCGTCGCCTATCTCATTACGTCCGGAGCGGCGCTGGTTCTTGTAGCTGACGCCCGTGCGGGCGGCGAGCATTGCGGCCTTCATCATTCGCCGCGGTTGCTCCCGCCCGCTGCAGTTCTTTTCTTATTTTCGCGTCAGATATTTCGCCGGCACTTCACCGGCATCAATCAAAGCCGAGACGCAGTCGTGGGTCAGCCCCTTCCGGTTGCTCTCGAAGCAGCGGCGCAGTTCCGTGCTGTCCGGCTCATATTGCGAACAGAAGTTCTGGTAATCGGTGGCACAGGCTTTTGTGACCTTCTGCGAATATGCGCCAGCGGGCGTGGCAAGCAGCCCCGCTCCAGCAATCAAGGCGGCAGACAGAAGCGCCGTTTCGAATTTTCTCATCACGTAGCCCTCTAGGTTTCAAGACGTCCCCCCTACCGGGAAAAGACTTGAATCGATGACTTACCCCGTAGGCAGCGTTTGCACCAGCCGCAGCCAGGCAAATGCTGCGAACAACTTTCCTGCTGATGCATTCGCGCTTCGCTATTTTTTAGCGTAAGGATTCTCGCCTTTTCTAAGGCTGAAACGGATGGGGACGCCGGGCAAGTCGAACGTCTCTCGCAGAGAATTTGTCAGATATTTCACGTAGGATTTGGGTAGCGCTTCCGCGCGCTGGCAGAACGCGACGAACGTCGGCGGACGCGTCGACGGCTGCGTGATGTACCGGATTTTGATGCGCCGTCCTGCCGCAGCCGGCGGAGCGTGCCGTCCCAGCGCTTCTTCGAGCCAACGATTGAGCTGCGGAGTCGAGACACGCCTGTTCCACGTTGCGTGCGCCTTGGTGATCGCAGTCATCAGCTGGTCGAGACCGTTTTCAGAACGCGCAGAGATCGGGATGACGGAAACATTCGGAACCTGCGCCAGGCTTTCCGCAACGGTCTTCTTCAGATCGCGCAGCGTCTTCTGCTTTTCCTGAACGAGATCCCACTTGTTGATCGCAACGACGAACGCG
>JAICLG010000076.1 GCA_025927515.1 Hyphomicrobium sp. | reverse complement strand
GGCTTTCTCGATAACGAAATCTCCCGGCGTGCCGGAGTTGCCTTCGCTAAAGCCTCGTTCGAGACAGAACGACTTCAGCTGGGCAAGCATCTCGGGGCTGCCGCATAGCATGACCCTGTCTTGATCGCGGGAGAGTTCGGGCAGGTTCAGTTCGGCAAAGAAGTCCGCCGACGTCATCAGATCCGTAATGCGGCCGCGATTCTTGAATGGTTCGCGTGTCACGGTCGGGAAATAGATGAGCTTCTCGCGGATGGCGTCGCCGATGTATTCATCGGTCGGAAGCTCGCGCATGATCCTGTCGCCGTATGCCAGCTCCGAGACGATTCGGCAGCCGTGCACGAGCACGACCTTTTCAAACCGATCGTAGGTTTCAGGATCGCGGATAATGCTCATGAAGGGCGCGAGACCGGTTCCCGTGCCCAGCAGATAGAGGTTTCGCCCGGGCCGGAGGTTGGCGACGATCAGCGTGCCGGTCGGCTTGCGACCGACGAGGATCGAATCGCCTTCCTTGATGTGCTGGAGGCGAGAAGTCAGCGCGCCGTCCGGAACCTTGATGCTCAGAAATTCCAGATAGTCATCATAGCTTGCGCTGACGACGCTGTACGCGCGGGTCAACGGCCGGCCATCGATTTCAAGGCCCATCATGACGAACTGGCCGCTGTCGAACCGCAGGCTCGGACTTCTGGTTGCTGTGAAGCTGAAAAGGGTTTCGGTCCAATGCGTGACCGATAGAACGGCCTCACTCGTAAATGCTGTCATTCCCCCGACCCATTCCGATTTGCTGACGTCATTGAATTTAGCCGTTTGGACACGAACGACGGTAAAGTCTCTGATTTTCTCCAAAATCTAAAGAGAAAATCAGCTTTATCCATTGGTGCAAAACGGCGCGGGGCACTTACAGCACAGTAGGACGGGCAGGGGTATGTTGCCGTTGAATGGAACCCTTTTCCAACCCATTATGTATAGAATTCATCAATATTCAGCCATGGAGCAGATTCATGCGTCCTTTCACTCTCTCTGCCCTCGCGGCCGCTGCGTTGCTGGCAACGAGCGCGCTCGCCTTAGCAGATCAAGATGTTCCGGGCAGCGATTGGATACCCAAGGATCAAGTGATGCAGAAGCTCCAAGCTGCGGGCTACAGCAACGTGACCGGGCTCGAAGCCGATGACGGCCATTGGGAAGGCAAAGGCGTAAAGAACGGACAGATCACGGAATTTCACATCGATCCGCATACGGGCGCCTTCACGAAGGAAGAAGTCGACAACGATTGAGCCGACCATTTACGGGTTGGTGCCGGTCGATCGAGCCCAGCGGCAAGTTGCCATGTCTTGCGCCAGCGATAGATTGGGCCGACGGAACGGGTTTCTCCGTCGGCGCGTTGGCCGGGCATGACGGATGCGCTTCGACATTCAGGCATTGACGGCACCGGAAGGGCGTGTGCCTCGCATTCGAGAGGCTTGAACGAGCGCCTGTGTGCAGCCGTTGCGAGTTTGGTCGTGGGGAGCGCTTTCGTAGCGCATCCCGCCACCGCACAAGGCGAAACTTGTGCGGATGTGGATCGACAGATCACGCTGCCACAAGGTTTTTGCGCAACCATTTTTGCCGATCATCTCGGGCACCCACGGCAACTCGTCGTGGCGCCGGACGGCACGGTTTACGTCAACACCTGGAGCGGCTCCTACTATAAGAACGATCCGCCGCCCGCGGGCGGATTTCTCGTTGCGTTGAGGGATACCAAGGGCAATGGGCACGCAGATGTCGTCAAAAGATTTGGGCCTACTTCCGCTGATGGCGTGCGTGGGGGCACCGGCATCGCTCTTTACAAAAATTGGCTTTTTGCAGAGGTCAATGACCGCATCGACTGCTACAAACTAAACGGTGAGATTGCACCGCGTGAGAAGGCGGAGGTGGTTCTAAAAGGCGTGCCTCTCGGCGGCGCGCATCCGATGCATCCCTTTGCGATCGATGCAAACGGCTCTCTCTTTGTTGCGGTGGGCTCTTCAAGCGATGCTTGCAGTGGCGCTCCGGGTTCGGCGGGCAAGGATCCTTGCGCTGAACTCGAGACGCGCGCCGGAATCTGGCGTTACGATGCGGATAAGACGGAACAGGTCTTCTCGCCAGAGGGCCGCTATGCGGCGGGCATGCGCAATGCAGAAGGGCTCGATTTCGACGAGGCCGGTCGTCTCTATGCCACTCAGCATGGTCGTGGGCATCTGCATGAGAATTGGCCCCAGTTCTACACCCAGCAGCAAGGGTTCAATCTTCCTGCAGAGGAGTTGTCGATCGTCAAAGCGGGTGCAACGTATGGTTGGCCGAAGTGCTACTTCGATCCCATCCAGAACAAATTGGTGCTCTCTCCGGAGTACGGTGGCGACGGCGGCAAAAAGGTAGGTGTTTGCGCAACTTTAGAGCCGCCTGTGGCGACGTTTCCTGCGCACTGGGCGCCGAATGATATGAAGATCTACAAGGCGCCGGCGTTTCCAAAGGAATACCGTGGAGGCGCATTCATCGCCTTTCATGGCTCCTGGAATCCAGCAGGACCAAGAGGCGGCTATAACGTCGTCTTCCAACCGCTTGCGGATGGCAGTGCGTCTGGAAAATTCCGTGTTTTTGCCGATGGCTTCGCGGGCAAATACAAGGAACGGACGCGTGCGGAGCACCGGCCCTCCGGATTGGCAGTCGGGCCGGATGGTGCGCTTTACATCTCTGACGACAAGGCGGGCCGCATCTGGCGGATCACTTACAATGGATCGTCTGGCAACAATGTCAAAGGGGCGAGCCGCTGAGCGATCTCGGCAGGAATCGCGTTTAGTCCCGTGTTTGATCGTGCTCCTGCGCGCGTAAGAACTCGTGCAGTTCAGCTTTCGTCGGAAGACCCGCTCGGGCGCCGAGTTTGCGGCAGCTGAGAGCCGCGGCAGCGGACGCGATCCGCGCGCATTCGATCTCGTCGTGTCCCGCGGCGAGCGCCCATGTGAAAGCTCCATGAAAAGCATCGCCCGCACCCGTGCTATCGACCGTTTCAACGGGGAATGGATGCTGCTTTTTTTTCACGCCCTCCTTGTTCATCCAGTGATAGCCTTTTGCGCCAAGCGTCACCCCGGCGTGGAGAACGCCGGTGCGAATGAGATGCGCGAGCCGCTCGTCGTCGCTGTCGCCGTGTACGAACTGGCGAAATGCAGGCGCGGAAAAAATCGCGTAATCCGTGAGGCCGATCACTTTTGAAAGGAGCATTCCACTTCCGAGGTCGATATCGAGGACCGTCGGAATGCCGTGCGTCCGCGCGGCGTTGAACGCGAGCAGCGTTCCCTCGAGCCAAGTGAGGTCGCTGTAGATGATACTCGCAGTCTCGACATCCAAAACGGGAAGCCAATCTTCTTTGAGTGGCAAGTTGTGATCGTCCTCGCTGACGATCAGGCGCTCGCCGTGCTCGTCGACGATGACCGCAGCGGTTGGTGAGCGCGTCGAAGCGAATGCGCGAACATGCTTCGTGTCGACGCCAACTCTTCGGAGCTGTTGGACGATGATGCCGCCCGCATCGTCGCTACCGATCCGGCTCCACAACGATACTTTGCCGCCCAGGCGCGCGATCGTTGCTGCCGCGTTGGCAGCCATGCCGCCGCCACTCGCGATATGCTCGATTGCGCGGAGTTTTGTTGGTGCGGACGGAAATTTTGCGATTCTGTAAACGTAATCGAGCGCCGCGTGTCCGACGGCAATGATGCGCTTTCCGGTCATCCGAGCACGCTACGGCGGAACGGTTGAGATGTCGCCCTCAAATGTGTGTTGCGAGCAGGCTATTTGCGGCAGACGCGCCGTCCGCGTATCCACCAGCAATGATGATGGCCCCAGTCGACTGGCACGATCCACGGCGCGTGCGTCTTCCTAGGGTGTACGATGCTGCCCGTTGCGAGGATGCCAGCTTGAGCTGGCGCGCTGCCCATAGTGAGGCACGTCGATATCGCGGCGATGATTGCGGTCAATACTGCTTTCATGCTTGTCCCCTCGGCTAATCGGCGCTGATTCGAGATGCCAAATCTAGCACAGTCGGGGTTCTTTCGGTGCAATCCACGGACCGCCGTAGTTTCTATCGGAGTGTTTCAAAGAGCGCCGCAAGGTTCTTTGCGCCGACCAGTTCAGACTCCGAGTCCATCTTCGCGTTCGTCGCTGCGAATAATTTGGCGACCGTGTCGTTCAAGCTCGCAACCGGGTTGCGCTCGTATCCGCCGCGCTGAAAGAAGTTCGACGTGGGTACCTTGGCGCGCATGTCGCTCGGCATCAGAACCATATCAAAACCGTTGCCGTCGCCCGTCAGGTTCATCATCTCGAGTTCGGCTGCGGAAAGCGGCCTGACATAGCCATGTGCCTTGGCGAATTCGACGGACGTCAGCAGTTTGCGCACCTGCAGTAAGGGCCCGATGTCGACGTCGAGATTGACCGCGTGAATGCCTAAACCCTTCGGCGTGTCGGCGAGACGGGCGTGCTCGCTCCAACGGTCTGGAACGCTGCGGCTGAACGCGATCATTTTCTTGAGGATGACGATTTTCCGCAGCAACGCGTCCTTGCGCGAACCGTGTGCAGCGTCCGCATTTTTGTGCAACGTTGCGACGAATTCATCTCCCGCTTCGGCCAGCATCTCGACACTGTTGGTGCCAAGAAGCTGATTGTATCCAAGCGCTGTCGTGATGGCGCGCGCTCCGGGCTTTTTGTATTCGAGCCCGGCTTGAACGTCGTAGGTGCCATCGCC
Source organism: Hyphomicrobium sp. (assembly GCA_025927515.1). GTDB lineage: Bacteria > Pseudomonadota > Alphaproteobacteria > Rhizobiales > Hyphomicrobiaceae > Hyphomicrobium_B. Next base: position 7,459 of record JAICLG010000076.1, on the reverse strand, counting down.
TCCAGATTCGAATGCGTAGATCCTGACGCATTGCTCCGGCGTGAGACCTGCCGCGAGCGCCGCCTTGACGTAGGCGCGTTTATAGTCGTTCTCGCTCTGAGGTGTATCGGGAGTGAAGTTGAATTGCTCCTTGGCGTGTCTCAGGAAATCGGCCGCGACTGGGATTGTTTTGATGTTCGATGGCAATGTTTGAGGAGCCTGGGGTTCGGGAGGGCCAGTGTACGCGGGAGGCTGCTTCAGGACGTAATCGCTGAGCTTTGCTGATGCACCGTGAAGGCGCTTCGCCAGACGTTTCGATCTTTTTTCCGTAACGGACTGCCAGTAGGGCTGAGCACGTTTCTCGTAAGCATTATGCGCCCGGACATATTCCGCGAGCTTTCGGCGATAGAGCGAGACGTCTTTCGTGTGATCGGCGTTGCTGTTTGCCGCGATAGCGATCTGAGTGCTCAGTGTCGTGCTCAACGCGAGCAGGGCCAGTCTCAACGTCACAGAATTCCCCCCGCTTATTCGGAATAAAATTTTCGTTTGCAATCCTAACGCGATTTGTTGCGGACGTCCTCTTCAAGCGATTACGCGTGCCGTTGTTTGGCGCAATCCGAGCATTCGCAGGCATCAGATTCAGGGACAGCAGGTTCATCGCCAAAAGCTGCAGGCCGAACGGGAGATGCCGCTGGACCGCCAAGTGCCGAGCTGGCGCGATCCGGGTAGCGCCGAGACCGCGTTTTCGGTATGTCAGTGCCGCCAGCCGGAACCGCTTCCGACGCCCCGCAGATTACTCACAAGAAAAAATTGTTCTTATTAGTTGACGAACGTGCGACGATCTGTTTACTTCTCGGGAAATCCTCAGAAGTAAAGGCAGGCCGTCATGTGCGGAATTGTTGGTCTTTTTATCAAGAACCAAGCGCTTGAGCCCCAGCTCGGGAGCCTGGTCTCCAAGATGCTAGGAACGATGTGCGAGCGGGGACCGGACTCGGCGGGCTTCGCCGTGTACGGGACCCCTAGCAAGGGCAAAAGCAAGATTACCTTGCAGTCGCCGGAACCTACTTCATTCCAAGGGCTCCCCGAACGGATCAAGAAAGAGCTCGGCGTTGCGACTGACCTGACGGTCAAATCGAGCCACGCCGTCCTTACTCTTGCATCAGACAAGTTAGAGACCGTTCGTGACTGGCTTCGGACGAATGTTCCGCAGATCCGGATCATGGGGGCGGGCGAAGCGATCGAGATCTACAAGGAAGTCGGATATCCGACGGACGTCGCCAACCGTTTCGAGCTGTCGAAAATGACGGGCAGCCACGCGATCGGGCATACCCGCATGGCCACGGAATCGGCGGTTACGACGCTCGGCGCCCACCCGTTCTCGACGGGTCCCGATCAGTGCCTCGTGCACAATGGCTCTCTCTCCAACCATGCCAGCCTGCGCCGCGAGCTGGCGCGTGACGGTATCCGTTTCGAAACGGAGAACGATACGGAAGTCGCTGCCGCATACATCACCTGGAGAATGAAGCAGGGCCTCAACCTAGGCGATGCGTTGCGCGGCACGATCGACGATCTCGACGGCTTCTTCAACTTCGTGGTCGGAACGAAGAACGGCTTCGGCGTCGTTCGCGATCCTATCGCATGCAAGCCGGCCGTGATGGCGGAAACCGACGACTACGTCGCGTTCGGTTCGGAATATCGCGCATTGGTCAATCTCCCCGATATCGACAAGGCCCATGTCTGGGAGCCCGAGCCCGCGACCGTTTACTTCTGGGAGCGCTAAAAGCGACATCGAGGAAACACCCAATGAGAACAATAGATCTTTCCAAGAGCTCATTGCGCGAGCTCAATGAAGACCTCCACCGGCAGAACTCGGGCGCGAACGAGTCATCATGGGAAATTCTGAACCCGCGCGGTGCCCATGCCGTTGCTGTCGGCATCGATGCGCCGATTTCGATCAACGTCAAAGGTAGCGTCGGCTACTATTGCGCGGGCATGAACAAGCAGGCTGCCGTGACGGTTCACGGTTCGGCCGGACCGGGCGTCGCTGAAAACATGATGTCGGGCCGGGTCGTTATCAAGGGCGACGCCAGTCAGTATGCCGGCGCGACCGGACGCGGCGGGCTTCTCGTCATCGAAGGAAATGCTTCCTCACGCTGCGGTATTTCGATGAAGGGCATCGACATCGTGGTGAAAGGCAACATCGGCCATATGTCGGCCTTCATGGCGCAATCTGGTCATCTGGTTGTCTGTGGCGATGCAGGCGATGCGCTCGGCGACTCGATCTACGAGGCGAAGCTTTTCGTTCGCGGCAGCGTCAAGAGCCTCGGTTCGGATTGCCTTGAAAAAGAGATGCGTCCCGAGCATCACGAGACGCTTACAAAGCTTTTGAAGGACGCTGGACTTAACGGAGTCAAATCCAACGAGTTCAAGCGCTACGGGTCTGCACGCAAGCTCTATAACTTCAACATCGACAACGCGGATGCATACTGATGACATACCATAACCCATCGACGACGCCGCGGAAATCCTGGACCTTTGATGATTACGCGCTGTCGGAGATCCGGCGTGCGGCAGCGACCGGCATCTATGACATCCGTGGTGGCGGATCGAAGCGCCACCTTCCTCACTTCGACGACCTGCTGTTTCTTGGCGCTTCCGTTTCGCGCTATCCTCTCGAAGGCTACCGCGAGAAATGCTCGACGGCCGTCACGCTCGGCACGCGTTTCGCGAAGAAGCCGATTGAACTGAAAATCCCGATCACGATCGCTGGCATGAGCTTCGGTGCGCTTTCTGCGAACGCCAAGGAAGCGCTGGGACGCGGTGCAAGCATCGCGGGAACATCGACGACGACGGGCGACGGCGGCATGACGCCGGAAGAACGCGGTCAGTCGAAGACGCTTGTTTATCAATACCTGCCATCGCGCTACGGTATGAATCCCGATGATCTGCGCAAGGCGGATGCCATCGAGGTGGTTGTCGGCCAGGGCGCGAAGCCGGGTGGCGGCGGCATGTTGCTCGGTCAGAAAATTTCTGATCGTGTCGCTGCGATGCGCAACCTTCCCAAGGGTATCGACCAGCGGTCGGCTTGCCGTCATCCTGACTGGACGGGTCCCGACGATCTCGAGATCAAAATTCTCGAATTGCGTGAAATCACAGATTGGCAGAAGCCGATCTACGTGAAGGTCGGCGGCACGCGCCCCTATTACGATATAGCGCTTGCGGTAAAAGCCGGTGCCGACGTCGTGGTTCTCGACGGCATGCAAGGCGGAACGGCCGCCACGCAAGAAGTCTTCATCGAGAACGTCGGACTGCCGACTCTCGCGTGCATCCGGCCAGCGGTGCAGGCGCTGCAAGACCTCGGAATGCACCGTAAGGTTCAGCTCATCGTCTCGGGCGGAATCAGGACGGGCGCCGATGCCGCCAAGGCTTTGGCTCTTGGAGCAGATGCGGTTTCGATTGGCATCGCAGCGCTTGCTGCGCTCGGTGACAACGATCCGGCGCTCAATTCAGAATACCAGAAGCTCGGCACCACGGCGGGGTGCTACGACGACTGGCATGAAGGCCGCGATCCGGCTGGTATTACCACGCAGGATCCCGAGCTATCGAAACGTCTGGATCCCGTTCGTGCGGGACGGCGGCTCGCCAACTACCTCAAGGTGATGACGCTCGAAATTCAGACGGTGGCTCGTGCGGCTGGTCATAATCACATTCATAATCTCGAACCAGAGGATCTCTGCGCACTTACGTTGGAAGCGGCCGCCATGGCGCGCGTCCCGCTTGCAGGCACAAATTGGATTCCAGGAGTGAACGGATCGGGCGGCTTTTAAGCCGCCTGATTCATTTTGAAGAACAGAAAAAAACCGAGGAAACGTTCCAATGCCTTATGATTCATCCCCGCTCGCTCAAGAGCAGGATCTTTCGGCGATCGCTAAAGAGCGTGGCGTTCGTTACTTCATGATCTCGTACACCGATCTGTTCGGCTATCAGCGCGCCAAGCTGGTTCCGGCGATCGCGATTGCCGATATGCAGAAGGATGGCGCCGGATTTGCGGGGTTCGCAACCTGGCTCGACCTTACACCCGCACATCCCGACCTCTTCGCCATTCCCGATCCTTCAACCTTCATTCAGCTTCCGTGGAATCGCGAGATTGGCTGGGTAGCGGCTGATCTCGTCATGGAGGACAAGCCGGTCGCTCAGGCGCCGCGTGTGGTTCTCAAGAGGGTCATGAAGGACGCTGCCGATAAGGGTCTCTATATAAAGACCGGCGTCGAATGCGAGTTCTTCCTGACCAAGCCGTGCGGCACGTTGATTTCCGACGACGCCGATCGCGCCGCCAAGTCCTGCTACGATCAGCAGGCGTTGATGCGCCGTTACGATGTGATCTCAGAGATTTGCGACCATATGCTGAGTCTCGGCTGGGGTCCCTATCAGAACGATCACGAGGACGCGAATGGCCAGTTCGAAATGAACTGGAATTTCGACGACAGCTTGATCACCGCGGACCGGCACGCCTTCTTCAAATTCATGGCTCGCTCCATTGCGGAGAAGTACGGCCTGCGCGCGACCTTCATGCCGAAGCCGTTCCCAACGCTCACGGGCAACGGCTGCCACGCACACATTTCCGTCTGGGACAAAACCGGCCAGGTGAACAAGTTCCACGACGCCAATGACGAGATGGGTCTGTCGAGGGATGGCTATCATTTCCTTGGCGGCATCATGCGTCACGCCGAGGCGCTGTCGGCAATCACCAATCCGACCGTGAACTCGTATAAGCGCATTAACGCGCCGCGGACTTTGTCAGGCGCAACATGGGCGCCGAACTCGGTTACGTGGACGGGCAACAACCGTACGCATATGGTCCGCGTTCCGGGCAAAGGTCGTTTCGAGCTGAGACTGCCAGACGGCGCCGCCAATCCGTATCTGCTGCAGGCCGTGATTATCGCGGCCGGGCTCAACGGAATCAACAAGGCGGCCGATCCGGGTAAGCGTCTCGATATCGATATGTACCAGCTCGGTCATACGGTCACCGATGCGCCGAAGCTGCCGCTCAACTTGCTCGACGCACTCAGGAATTTCAACAAGGATCAGGAGCTCAAGGAGATGCTCGGCGTCGAATTCGCCGACGCTTACATCAAGCTCAAGACATCCGAATGGAATTCCTTCGCGTCGCATTTCACGCAATGGGAGCGGGATAACACGCTCGATATCTAGAGCGTCGCTGGAAATTTCGTCCAATGAAGCCACGCACTTCATTGTGAGCCCTGGGGCAATGCTTGCGCAGGTTTCTGATCTTGTGACGTCGTGGTTCAACGTCCAAGTAAGGAAATCATGGCAGTAGAGCCTCGGGGCTTTTTGATATACGTGCGTGCGTTCCAAGTGAAAGCATGGCGGTGTTGCGATGAAGATTCTCGTTCTCCAGCACGTGGACGTTGAGCATCCCGGTATTTTTCGGGATTTTTTCAAAGCCGACGGGCTGACTTGGGACACGGTCGAACTCGATGCAGGGGAGACCATACCGGACGTTGCTGCCTACGATCTGATGGTCGTCATGGGCGGCCCCCAGGACGTTTGGCAGGAAGAGGAATTTCCCTGGTTGATCGCCGAGAAGGCGGCGATCCGCAGATTTGTCGTTGATCTCGGCCGTCCTTTTCTCGGCGTCTGTCTTGGCCATCAGCTTCTGGCATCCGCGATCGGAGGCGAAGTGGGGCTGGCAAAGACGCCTGAAGTCGGCATTCTGAAAATCGAGATGACGCCGGAAGGCAAGTCGGATCCAATCTTCAGAAATGTAGCGAATCCGATGGGGGTGCTTCAGTGGCACGGCGCAGAGGTGCTTGCACTTCCCAAAGGAACCGAGATCCTGGCCCGCTCCGAAAGTTGCGCCGTCCAGGCATTCCGCTATGGGAAGCGTGCGTACGGCATGCAGTTTCATGTCGAGATCACAGGCCAAACCGTTGCCGATTGGGCAGCGATTCCCATCTATGCACGGGCGCTCGAGAAAGCACTTGGTTCGGGCGCCGTTGAACGCCTTGCTGATGAGGTCGCGACGAAGCTTCCGACATTCAATCGAAACGCCAAAACGATCTACGACAATTTCAGAGGCGTTACGTCTCTGGCCTGACGATTCCAAGCGTGCCGGTGCATGCGTGGATATTCGACTGTCTAAATTCAAAATATATATTGGTAAATTGTATTTGTCGTATTTGTTAAAGTGAGTACTTAATTCAGCTTTAATTCCCAGAATTGTGGAAGAGGTATTTCCTGATCCCGGAAGCTCCCCGTGGAAAAATGGGATGCGCGTCGGCGATGTTTGTGAGTAGCTTCGCGGTCTGTCGCAATCAATGCAACCTATTGCTAATACAAGATTTTGTCGGGAAAAGTTCCCGATATAATAGTCATTTATTCCCGATGATTCGGATTTTGTGGCTTACTCGCCACGTGATAATCGCGAAAAAATTAAATGGGAAATAATCCGTCTCTTCCGCGGATTGACCCACCAATGGAATGCCCACTTCCCTACGCCGGGGCCAGTGATCGGAATCTCGCATCACTGGGAAATGCTCGTGTTCTTGGTTTTTGTTCAGCAATCAACCAAGGACGCGCAAAAGGGGAATGTGGGGAAATGAGGCGTCGTCTTTTGGCATCGGCAGCGGCCGTTGCAGTCATTGCCGTGTTCGGCGGGTCTGGCTTTGCTCAAGCTCAGGATGCCGACGGAACTACTTCCTCGCAGCAGGGAAACGCTTCCGGTACCGACTTGCCGGAGGTCAAAGTTATCCAGCAGGAGAAAAAGGCCAAGCCGAAGCCCGTCAAACAGGCGCGAAAGAAACAGAAAGCCACGGCTCCCGTGACAGCTACGACGCCGGCGCCACCGCCGGCCGAGGATATGGGTGCGAGCTTCGCCAGACCCGCCGAAGTCAAAATGTCTCCGGTGAGCGGCAGCGAAATTCCGATCGATAAGGTTCCAAGCACTGTGAGTACGGTTACGGCAGCCGACATCGCGTCGACAGGCTCGGTCGTTCCGCAGGACTTTCTTGCCCAGCATGTTCCGGGCATTACGGTCGGCGATCTTCAGGGCAACGGTTTTCAGACGGACGTCCAGTTCCGCGGTTTCGAATCGTCGCCGGTCAACGGGGTCGCCCAAGGCCTTGCCGTCTATCAGAATGGCGTCCGCATCAATGAAGCCTTTGGCGATGTGGTCAATTACGATTTCATTCCTGACATCGCGATCCGCAACGTCACCGTGATGACTGGGAATCCGGTCTTTGGTTTGAACGCGCTCGGTGGCGCCATTTCTTTCGATATGCAGGATGGCTTCAATTATCACGGCGCGGAATTCGACGTGCGCGCGGGCTCGTTCGGTCGCATCCAAGAGTCTGCTCAGGCAGGCCTGCAAGTCGGCAACTATGCCGCATACATCGCCTTGCAGAACATCAACGACGACGGGTGGCGCGAGTTCTCGCCGACAACGATCAACCGCATGTTC
>JAICLG010000155.1 GCA_025927515.1 Hyphomicrobium sp. | reverse complement strand
TGCCGCTCGCCGGGGGCCGCCTGTCATTCGCGGCCCTGGATGTCCTGACCCGCGCCTCGCCCGAAACGAAGCGGCGCACGATCGTCTTGGGCGACGCCTTCAGCGGCGATTGGGGACGCGAGGCGCTGGCCGCGGCCGACATTCTTGAAGAGCTATCCTCGCAGCGCCCGCGCATCGCCGGACTATCGCTCGACCGGCCGCGCATCATGGGGATCATCAACGTCACCCCCGACAGTTTCTCCGATGGCGGCGAGAACCTGAGCGTCGAAAAGGCGATTGCGCACGGCCTCGAACTCGTCGCGGAAGGTGCCGATATCCTCGACATCGGTGGTGAGAGCACGCGACCGCAGGCGGACTTCGTATCGGTTGAGGAAGAGCTTCGCCGCGTCATTCCCGTCATCGAAGGCTTGCGCACCAAGACCGACGCCATGCTTTCGATCGATACGCGCAAGGCCGAGGTGATGCGTCGCGCAGCGGCCGCCGGAGCCGACATCTTGAATGATGTCTCCGCACTCACGCACGAACCGGACTCACTCGCGGCCGCAGCCGAAACGGGCTTGCCCGTCGTCGTGATGCACGCCCAGGGCGATCCGAAAACGATGAACGACAATCCGCAGTACGACGATGTCGTGCTCGACGTGTTCGACTATCTCGAAAGCCGCGTACAGGCCTGCGTCGCAGCAGGAATCCCGAAATCGAAAATCATCGCCGATCCGGGCGTCGGCTTCGGCAAGCATCTTCACCACAACGTCGCGGTGATGGCGGGGCTGTCGCTCTATCACGGGCTCGGCGTGCCGATCCTTCTCGGTGCCAGCCGCAAGAAAATGATCGGCCAACTCTGCAACGTCGAGGACGCGAAGGATCGCGTGCCGGGATCACTTGCGTGCGCGATCGCAGGTGTCGCTGCAGGCGTTCAGATTCTACGCGTGCACGACGTCAAGGAGACGAAGCAGGCGGTCGAAGTCTGGCGGGCCTCCGTTGCCGGCACCGAACAGGGCCTGGAATAGTCCTTTCCAGAATTTGGAAGGATGATTGCCGCGTCCGCGGTCTGTTGTCACGAACCGAAAGGGTTTAGGTCTCCGGGCGTCTTGGTTTGCCTGACGGAGGCCCGTGGTCGTGAAGCTCTATAATTTCGAACTGTCCGGTAATTGCTACAAGGTGCGGCTGCTGTGTGCGCTGCTCGGCGTGCCCGTCGAAATCACGGACATGGACCTGCCCGGTGGCGAACATCAGCGAAGCCCGCACATCGAACGCAATGCCTTCACCCAAATTCCCGTTCTCGAAGACAACGGCGTAACGCTCCGCGACAGTCAGGCGATTTTGATTTATATCGCGCGCAAGTGGGGAGGCGACACGTGGCTGCCCGCCGACGCGGTGTCGCTCGCGACCGTTGCGCAGTGGCTGATGGTGGCCGAGAACGAAATCGCACGCGGACCTGGCGATGCCCGCCTGCACGATAAGTTCGGTCGTGCTGTCGACATTGATGTAGCTCGCGAGAAGGCGCACCGGCTCCTGGCTATCATGGATGCGCATCTCGCGCGGAACGAATGGCTCGCGCTTGGCCATCCGACCATCGCCGATATTGCCTGCATGCCCTACATCGCGATCAGCCACGAAGGCGGCGTCACGCTCGAACGTTATCCGGCGGTCCAGGCTTGGATCAATCGCATCAAGAAGCTTCCGAACTTCATTCCGATGCCGGGCATGTAAAGAGGCGTCGAGTGTGGCCCAAGAAAGCCAAGCAGTCTCGAACGCTGATAGCGTCGAAATTCTCCGCTCCAACTCCCCTCCCTTGACGGGGAGGGGTTAGGGGGTGGGGTGAAGGGCCGAGCGAACCTTTGAGCGAAGCAGATCTCTCACCGCCCGTCGACTCGTGTCGCGCGCAGCGCTGCGTAGAGGCCGACGATCCCGAAAAGCAGCAGCGCCGCCAGCGCCGGAGCACGCCAATCCGTGCTCGCAAGCCGCGTGACGAGCAGCCCGGCGCACACGACGATCCCGGCGAGCGGCAGGAAAATCGGAATCTCGAACAGCCCGGGTGCCTCGTCCGCGCGCCGCTTCAGCACCACGAGCGAGGCGTTGACCGCGATGAACACGACGAGAAGCAGCAGCACCGTCGCGGCCGCAAGATCCGCGATGCCGCCCACACAGACGAGCAATAGAGCCACGGCGAGCAGCGCGAGGATCGCAATGTGCGGTGTCCTCCGTGTTCCGTGAATGCGTCCGAAGTGCCGCGGCAGCAGACCTTCGCCCGCCATGCCGTAGATCAGCCGCGAAGCCGTGACGTAATTGACCAGCGCCGTATTCGCCACCGAGAAAAGGGCGATGAACGTCATCAGGCCCGGCGGAATAGCGGGCGCGCTGCGTTTCATCACTTCCGTCAGCGGGCTCGGCGCTGCGGCAAGCTCTTGCCAGGGCACGACCGACACGGCGGTGATCGCGACCGCGACATAGAGCAGGGCGGCAGCGACGGTCGCGATGACCAGACCGGCCGGGATTGTGCGTTCGGGGTCTTTGCATTCTTCCGCGACGTTGACGGCGTCTTCGAACCCGATGAAGGCGAAGAACGTCAGCACCGACGCCTGCAGTACGACTACGGCGAGAGAGGTATCGGCGCGTTCCGGTGGCGTTGCGAAATAGTCGACGCTTCCCCAATAGGAAAGCCCGGAGGCAATGACGAGTAAGAGGCCCCCGACTTCCATCAGCGTGCATACGACATTGACCCACATGCTCTCGCGAATGCCACGAAACACGATGCCGCCGAGGATCAGCAGAAAGCCGATCGCGATAAAGGTCGGCGAGAACTGCTCGAGCCCCGTGATGTCGGCCAGGATCGTCGCAAAGATTTTCGATTGCGTCGCGATCGATGTAAGGCCCGAAGCGACGAGCGCGAGGCCGATGGTGAAGCTCAGAACGGGTATGCCGAAGGCGCGAGCCGTGACGTAGGCGGCGCCGCCAGCACGCGGGTAGCGCGACCCGAGCGAAGCATAGGAAAGCGACGTCAGAAGCGCCGCAAAAAGCGCGATCAGAAATGAGAGCCAGACCGCGGAACCGGCCTGCCCCGCCGCTTTTCCGATGAGCCCATAGATGCCTGATCCGACCATGCTGCCGAGGGCGTAGAGCGCGAGTTGCGTCGTTCCGATGGAGCGGCGGAGTCCTGGCGCCTCGTCGCGTTGTGCATCGGCCGTCACGGAAAGCTGTCTCCGATGGAATGCGCTTGCGGATGAGCGTCAGCTCGCAGCGGCCTTCCGGTCGGCGAGACGCTGCTCTGCCGCCGTGACGATGGCCTTACGGATGTCATCCAGCCGACGGAGTTTTGCGTCAACCGGAACGTGCTGGGCTTCCGCGAAGGCGCGCAGGTTCTCCGCCGACTTGATCTCCTGCAACCGTTTGATCAGCCCGTCGCGGCCCTGTTTGGCAAGCACGACGATGGCCGAGAACAGATACGGGTTGAAATTCTCAGCGCGCGCGTGCCGCTTCGTGGCTTCCGGAACGGCTTCGGGCGCTTTAGCGCTTGCGGCCAGTTGCTCGTCCACTGGCATGTCCCAGACGAGCATGCGATTGACCGCTTTCGTCAGCGCCGCAGCGAGACGCTCGGCGGCTGCATTGTCGAGCGACGTCTCGCGCCGGATATGCGCGCTGAAAAAGCTGCGCATCTTGTCGCCGGGCCAGAGCTGTGTGCCTTTGCTCATGTTCGATGCGCTTTTGGATTTGCCCAATTAGGAGACCGAAACTTTCGTTTTCTGCTTCGCAACGGTTCCATCGATGAGCCGGGCGATTTCCTGATGGAGTTCCTTCACGTCGTCGGCGGCATCTGAATACTTCGCATCGATCGAACGCAGCTGCCCGATGTAGTCGAACGCATTGGCGATGCCGTTGCGCTGCGGTAGGAAAGTTTCCAGCACCGGATGCACGAGGCTGATTTCCTCGATCATCATATAGTCCTTGTCGTTGTTGCGCACATAATTCGCAAGACAGACGTAACGGCGCTCATCAATCGGGATTTCCGACAAATCGTCGAGATTGCGCGTGTCTTCGATCAGCATCGCCACGCGATCGACGGCAAGCTGCGAAACGTAGTCCGGGCGGAACGGAACGATCACTTTGTCGGCGGTCTTGAGCGCCGCGAGGGCCGCGAACGACAGCCCCGGCGCGCAGTCGAGGATCACCACGTCATAGTCGCCCTCGAAGCGGCGAATGAGACTTTCCATGCGCCCGCGAACACGGTTGGCGACCACGTCCGGAATATTGCTCTGGTTGGCCTGCTTCAGATACAACTCGCCCTGAATGTCCTCAAGCAGCAGCGAGCCGGGAACCAGCGCGATTGAGGCGGGCTTGCCGTTCGCCGCCGCCACGTCGCCGACGTTCTTCGAGACGTAGTCCCGGGCATTGGCCGGCACCCCGTCGAAAAGATCGTAGAAATAGTCGGCAATCGTCTTCCCGGCTTTCCGGGCCTCGTTCCAGCTTTGGCCACCCTGGAGGATCAGCGAGGCATTGCACTGAGAATCGAGATCTATCAGCAGGACACGCTTGCCGCCGTGGACCGCGAGCGCGTGCGCCAGCATCACGGCGACCGTCGATTTGCCCACGCCGCCTTTGCGGTTCGCCACCGCCAGAAACACTGCCATAAACTGCTACCCCTCAAGCCTTCCGGCTGACACCTTGCCCCTGGCGGTCTGATGCTGGCCCTCCCGCGGCCAGCACGCCGCTGCAATCGTAGCCGACCTATGGGCCGATTCCGTGACCCCATCCAACCCCGGCAGATCCCCGCAACCGGAAAACGTGCTACTACAACGTTGGGGAAAATGGTGGGAAATTTGCGTTAGTTCAACCTTCGAAGTGGCATGATCCTGATATCGATAGGTGATGTGGCCGGCATTCAGCAGCTAGCGCGAGCGGGGCAGCCGCGGCTCTAACAAGTGTCTGCCAGGACTTTGTGAGATTTAAATTTTAAGGGGACGCAAGTCCCGCTTCGCAACGACGGGGAAGAGAATGTCACGCCGGTATTTCGGGACGGACGGAATTCGCGGGCTTGCCAACCGGCATCCGATGACGTCGGAAATTGCCTTGAAGGTCGGCATGGCGGCCGGAACCATATTCCGCTCGGGAAACCATCGCCATCGCGTCGTCATTGGCAAGGACACCCGCCTTTCAGGCTACATGCTGGAAGCGGCCCTGATGTCGGGCTTCACGTCGGTCGGCATGGACGTGTTTCTTCTTGGCCCGATGCCGACGCCCGCCGTCGCCATGCTGACCCGATCTCTGCGCGCCGATCTCGGCGTCATGCTGTCGGCATCGCACAATCCTTCGAATGACAACGGCATCAAGCTCTTCGATCAGGACGGCTATAAGCTCTCCGACGAAACGGAACACCAGATCGAGGCGCTGATCGACGCCGACGCCAAGACGCTCTTGGTCGAAGCCGAGCACATCGGCCGCGCCACGCGGGTTGAAAGCGCGCAGGAACGCTACATTGAATTTGCAAAGCGCACGATGCCCAAGCACTTGCGCCTCGCTGGCCTTCGCATCGTCATCGATTGCGCCAACGGCGCGGCTTATAAAGTGGCGCCGGAGGCTCTCTGGGAACTCGGCGCCGAGGTCATCAAGATCGGCGTCGAGCCGAACGGCCTCAACATCAACCTCAACTGCGGCTCGACTTCGCCGGAAATGCTGGTCGAAAAGGTCAAGGAATTCCGCGCCGATATCGGCATTGGCCTCGACGGTGACGCCGACCGCGTCGTCATCGTCAACGAGAAGGGCGAGATCGTAAACGGCGATCAGCTGATGGCCGTCATCGCCGAGAGCTGGCTGCGTTCCGGTCAGCTGATGGCCGGTGGCATCGTCGCGACGGTGATGAGCAACCTTGGTCTCGAGCGCTACTTGAAATCCATCGGACTGACGATGGCGCGCACGCCGGTAGGTGACCGCTACGTCACCGAGCACATGCGCAAGCATGGCTTCAATGTCGGCGGCGAGCAGTCCGGCCACATCGTTCTGTCGGATTTCACGACGACGGGCGACGGACTTGTCTCGGCGCTGCAGATCCTGGCGTGCGTCGTCGCGACGGGAAAACCGGTTTCCGAAGTCTGCAATCGCTTCCACCCGCTGCCGCAGATCCTGCGCAATGTCCGCTATGGAAACGGCAAGCCGCTCGATGACAAGCGCGTCGTCAAGGTGATCGAAGGGGCGAAGAAAAAGCTCGGTGAGCATGGGCGTCTCGTCATACGTCCGTCCGGCACCGAACCGGTAATCCGCGTCATGGCGGAAGGCGACGACGAGCAGATCGTCTCCACGATCGTCGGCGACATCGTTGACGCCGTAAAAACCGCGGCGGCATAAAAGTTAAAACGGTCCGTCGCTTCTCTACCGTCATCCGGAAGGCCGGGACCCAACCAGGCCGATGATTATTCCCGTTGGGGCGGTTGGACGGATCCCCGTCTGCGCGTGAATGACGTGCGTTTGCACCATTCCCCTCGCCATTTCGCCAAATGAGGAGAGGTCGAGAGGGCCTGCCTCACGAATAATGCATGCTGCTGCCGACGCAGCGCCAGCCCATCTCGCAAGCGCGCACGCCCCAATTCCCGACGTGGGTTAAGTGTCCCTTAAGCATCCTTCTGCATTGTCTGGGCAGTTTTTAGTATCCGGCGCAGCGCGTATCGCCGCGTCGGCCAAAGGGAATAACATATGTTTAATGCGGGAAAAGTGTTGCTCCTAGGCGCTGCCTTCGTCCTCGGCAGTGCCTTGAGCGCGTCAGCGGCAGACCTTGGCGGAGACCTCAACGACGCGCCTGCGATGGCGCCGATGCCGGCACCGTCTGCCGGTTGGTACTTGCGCGCCGATGGCGGCTATAACTGGTTCACGACCCCCGGCGTCGAAACGGAAGGCTATTCAGCCTACGACACCAAGCTCGATGGCTCGTGGAGCGTCGGCGGCGGCATTGGCCGCTATTTCGGCAACGGCTTCCGTGGCGACATCACGGTCGATTATCTGTTCGATTCCAACGTGAACAGCACGTTCTGCGATTGCTTCGGCGGAGCGAGCCACGCTCAATTTGATTTCAGCAGCACGGTCGTGCTCGCAAACCTCTATTACGATTTCAATCGCGGCGGCCGCATCGTGCCTTACATCGGCGCCGGCATCGGCTTCGCGCACAACGAAACATCAAGCGGCTCGATGACCCAAGACTGCGGATGCACGGGCAGGATCGGCGGCGATTCCAGCAACAGCTTTGCCGCGGCCGGTATGGCCGGTGTTTCGTGGCGGATTCGCGG
>JAICLG010000024.1 GCA_025927515.1 Hyphomicrobium sp. | reverse complement strand
CTTCAGCCGCGTAACCGACAGCCCTTCCATGTTGTCGATCTGATCACTGAGATCGGCCTCGATCAGAACTTCGCCCTCGGCCGTCCGTCCGGGTCTGAGTTCATCCGGCGAAACGCGCCTAAGCCGCACCTTGAGACCCTCTGTCCAGCGGAAGCGCCGCTCCAATACGAAGAGCGTGCCGTCGTCGAGGCTCGAAAGATCGGTGATGTCGTAGTCACCGATGTTCTTTAGATGCACCGTTTGCGGGCCGTTCCCGGTCCATAGCCAGCCGGTATGGTTGCGGGCGTTGTCGTAGAGCCGCTCCGAAAACGCAATGAGCGAGCCGTTGTACGGGCCGCCCTTCATGACCGTCATGCCTTCGAGGCCCTGGTTCGGACGCATCCGCCGCGCCGCGGAAGGTAACGGCACGTTGCCCCGATCCGCAGAAAGTCCCGCCGATGTCAGGGCATATCGTTCGATGCGGTGGCGCTGTTCGAACCCGACGAGTGCCGTCCCGTGCTCGAGCGTGCCGCTCGCGAGCGCAATGGATTCTGAATCTCGATCGCGGCCGTGGTCGATCGGCATCCCTTTGCGGTTGAGCAACGGCCCGATACGGGCGCCCGTGATTCCTGAAGGATGGATGCCGTCATAGACGATCGTGGCCGTCATCCAGACGCCGCTGTCGGAAATTGCCAGCAGGGATTTTGCATCGTCGCCAACGACGAGACCGGACCAGCCTCCGAAGTTGGAAGAGGGCGAAGAAAGGATCAGTCCGCCGCGAAACGTAAGCTTGCTCGTCGATGAGTGGTTCTGGCCTTCCGCGGAGCGCGCAAAGTCGCGGACCATCGTAGCGTGAACGGTGATCGGCCCAGCCTTGAGTTCGCTGATGTCCGGTTTCGATGCCGCAAGCACCGCGCAGGAATGAAAGCCAAGGAGAAGGGCGGCGAGTGCAAAGCGTCGATAGCTTGGGCGCTTCACACTGGCCTCAATGCAATATCGCGCGCCGCGCCGGATTACGGCTCATCTCTTCCGGTTCGCCCTTCCCTTCGAAAAGCTCGACAAGTTTTTCGGTCATCGCGCCGGCAAGCTCAGAAGCATCGGTGATCGTCACCGCGCGGCGATAATAACGCGTAACGTCGTGGCCGATGCCGATCGCAATAAGTTCAACCGGCGAGCGCGTCTCGATCTCGTGAATGACTTGGCGCAGATGCTGTTCGAGATAGCTGCCGCTGTTGACCGAAAGCGTCGAGTCGTCGACCGGCGCTCCGTCCGAAATCATCATCAGGATGCGCCGCTGCTCGGGACGTCCGACAAGGCGCGCGTGCGCCCAGGCGAGTGCCTCCCCGTCGATGTTCTCCTTGAGCAGGCCTTCGCGCATCATCAGCGCCAGGGCGTTCTTCGAGCGCCGCCACGGTGCATCCGCCGTCTTGTAGATGATGTGACGGAGATCGTTCAGGCGGCCCGGTGCCGACGGCTTTCCGGCCGCCAGCCATTCCTCGCGTGACTGGCCACCTTTCCACGCTTTGGTCGTGAAGCCCAAAATCTCGACTTTGACGCCGCAGCGTTCGAGCGTGCGTGCCAGAATATCGGCGCAGCATGCCGCGACCATGATCGGGCGGCCGCGCATCGAGCCCGAGTTGTCGAGCAGCAGCGTCACGACGGTGTCGCGGAAATCGGTATCGCGTTCACGCTTGTAGGTCAGGGCGCCCATCGGATCGATGATAACTCGCGTGAGGCGCCCGGCGTCGAGCTGACCTTCCTCGAGGTCGAAGTCCCAGCCGCGGTTCTGCTGCGCCAACAGACGGCGTTGCAACCGGTTTGCGAGCTTGGCGACGGCCGCCGAAAGCGTCTTCAATTCCTTGTCGAGAAACGACCGCAGGCGTTCCAATTCTTCCGGCGTCGACAGCTCCGCAGCGCCGATCTCTTCATCGTGCGCGCGCGTAAAGACCTTGTAGCCAAAGGCTTCCGGATTATCGAGAACGGTCGTGTTCGGACGCCACGGCGCAGGAGCCTCCTCGTCCTCGACGTTGTCCTCGTCCATGTCGCGCTGCTCGGTCTGGCCGGAGTCGATCATCTCCTCCGTTTCGGAGAGATCGCCTTCGGAAAGCTGTTCCTCGCTTTCCTTGTCCTGGCCGTCAGAACCGTCGTCGTTCGTCTCTTCGGATTCATCGGAGCCGCCTTCGTTGGCGCCCTCGTCTCCCTCATCCTCGTTTTCATCGGGCTGCGTCTGATCGGATTGCTCGACCATTTCGAGGATCTTCAGCAGATCGCGAATCTGGCGGCCGAACTGTTCCTGGTTTTCTGACAGGCTTTCGAGGCGCTGCAAAAGCTTGCTGCAACGTGCTTCGATCAAGGGCCGCCAGACATCGACCAGACCCTTCGTCGATTGCGGCGGCGGCAGGCCGGTCAAGCGCTCGCGAATAAGCAACGCCAACGCATCTTCGAGCGGCGCGTCGCCCCGATCGCTCACGGAGCGAAAACGGCCGTGGCCGTATTGATCTTCGAGACGCGCCGTGAGGTTCGCTGCCATGCCCGGCATACGCATCGCACCCAGGCCTTCGACACGCGCGCGCTCGGCCGCTTCGAAGACGGCGCGTGCCGGTCCTGACGGAGGCGCAATGCGGCGATGGATTTTTGCATCATGGCAACCGATCTGCAGCGCCAAGCTATCGGCCCAGCCCCGCGCAAGTGCGATATCCTTGGCCGTCGGAGCGCGAGGCACATCGGGGATATAGACCGACTTGCCCGAGATATCGCCTTTGCCCGGCCCGAAGTCGACCTCGACACCGCTGTCTCCCGCGATGGCGCGAACGGCCGGGCCAAGAACGCGTTTCAGCGGCTCGGACGGTGCTTCACGGCGCTTGGTCGGAGGCGAAGCCACTTCAGCTCAGCGCGACGTTGGCGGTGCTTTCGGAGAGTTCCTCGCCGAAGCAGCGTTGATAGAACTCGGCAACGAGCGGCTTTTCGAGATCATCGCATTTGTTCAAGAACGTGACGCGGAACGCGAAGCCGATGTCGTTGAATATCTCGGCGTTCTCGGCCCAGGTCATCACGGTGCGCGGGCTCATCACCGTCGAAAGATCGCCGTTGATGAAAGCGGAGCGCGTCAGGTCGGCGACGCGGACCATGTGCGAAACCTGCTTGCGCTTGGCTTCGGTTTTCGCGAACGCCTTGACCTTCGACAGCACGATTTTCGCTTCGTCGTCGTGCGGCAGATAATTCAACGTCGCGACGATCGACCAACGGTCCATCTGGCCTTGGTTAATCTGCTGCGTGCCGTGGTAGAGCCCGGACGTATCGCCGAGGCCTATCGTGTTCGTCGTGGCGAACAACCGAAATGCCGGATGCGGACGGATTACCTTCGACTGGTCGAGCAACGTCAGCTTGCCCGAGACTTCTAGCACGCGCTGAATCACGAACATCACGTCGGGACGGCCAGCGTCGTATTCGTCGAAGACGAGTGCCGTATTGTTCTGCAACGCCCAAGGAAGGATACCCTCCTTGAACTCCGTCACCTGCTTGCCGTCCTTCAAGACGATCGCATCTTTGCCGACGAGATCGATACGCGAGACGTGGCTATCGAGGTTGACGCGAACGCAGGGCCAATTGAGGCGCGCCGCGACCTGCTCGATGTGCGTCGACTTACCGGTGCCGTGATAACCCTGGATCATCACGCGGCGGTTATGTTTGAAGCCGGCGAGGATCGCGAGGGTTACGTCGCGATTGAAAAGATAGTCCGGATCGAGGTCCGGCACATGATCTTCGGCTTTCGAATACGCCGGGACCTCAAGATCGCTGTCGATCCCGAAGACCTGGCGAACGGACAGCTTCATATCCGGTAAATTGACTGGTTGCGCGCCCGGGGCGCTGGTCGTCGTGCGCATATAGCGTGAATTCCCGATATTGCCGCCCAGCGGTCGCCAAGGCTCCTGCCGGTGCGACCTGGGGGCATGCACGCACGCGGCTTAACGGCCCGGCCCTATACCAAGCCCGCTTGCTTCAAATAGTTATAGGCTTGAAGGATTTCACGCAACTTTTCCTCCGACCGGCTGTCTCCGCCGTTGGCGTCGGGGTGGTGCACCTTCACAAGCTCCTTAAAACGCGCCTTGATGTCTTCGCGAGACGCATCATCACCGAGATCCAGCGTCTTCAGCGCCTTGCGTTCCAGCGGCTTCAATTGGCGGCGGAAGCTCGACGGCGCGGTGCGCGACGATCTGGCTTTCCGCGTCATCCTGGCCGTACTTTGGGCCACACGCTCCGCTGCCTCTTCCGTGCGAGCGCCGTCACGCGTGCCG
The DNA here is from genome assembly GCA_025927515.1 of Hyphomicrobium sp. GTDB lineage: Bacteria > Pseudomonadota > Alphaproteobacteria > Rhizobiales > Hyphomicrobiaceae > Hyphomicrobium_B. The sequence goes on along the minus strand of JAICLG010000024.1, from coordinate 12,592 downwards.
TGCGCCCATGCGTTGGCGCCGGCTTTCCATGTGGGCCGGTGCCCCGTCAGGGCGTCCTTGCGGAAGCTGTTTACCTCGGCGTCGCTCATGCCGTCGAAGTAGTTATAATCATGATTGTACTGCCGCACGTGGTCCATGCAGAAGTTGAAATACTCGCCGTCGCGCCCACGTCCCTTCGGGGCTTTGTGCGTGCCGGGTTTATCGCAGCCCTTCCACTGGCATGCAGGCGCGCGCGTCTCTTTCCTGGCGCCCTGAGAGCGCCCCGACGACACGCGGATGCTGTCGAAGTATTTGGAATCGAGTTTCATCAGCCGGGTAGTATGATGGCTCGCGTCGTTGGAAACAAGGCGTCAAGAATTCCGATTGATTTATTCCGCTAGTGTGCTCGCAAGCGCTTAACAGGCCGTTTCGTGCATACCGAACGCCGACGAATGGCAGCGCCTAAAAAGAGAGCAACACTGAATGTCCATTACCAACCGCCTGCGCGAAAAGTTGATGCTGGAACTCCGTCCGACGCGGCTCGATGTTATCAACGAGTCCGAGATGCACGCAGGCCACAGAAGTTCTCCCGGAACCGGCGAAAGCCATTTCCGCATTCTCGTCGTCTCCGAGATGTTCTCCGGACGATCACGCGTCGAGCGCCATCGCCTCGTCAACGATCTCCTGAAAGACGAAATTCAAGGCGGCGTCCACGCACTTGCGCTCGCGACGGTGGCACCGGGAGAGCCCATTCCGCCGGGCTTTTCCGGGGGCGCTTAAAATCAGGCGCGCGAAACCTTCGCTTGTGCCGTACCCTTTGCCAATCCCGTCGCAACTGTCAAAGGCTTGACACGAATTGCGGTAATTTTATTGCGGCTCTTGCGCAGGATCTCGAAACGATAGCCGTGGAAGGTGAACACCTGTCCCGGCTCCGGAATAGTTTGTGCTTCGTGAATGACAAGCCCGGCAATCGTCGTCGCCTCGTCGTCCGGCAAATCCCAATCCAGATGGCGATTGAGATCGCGAATTGCAACCGTACCATCGACATTGACTGTGCCGTCGGACTGTAAGCGGATGTGACTATCCGGATTATCATGCTCGTCGGTGATCTGCCCGACGATCTCTTCGAGAATATCCTCAAGCGTTATGAGGCCCTGCACCTCGCCGTACTCGTCGATAACGAGGGCCATCTGCGATTTCTTTTTCAAGAACTGGTTGAGTTGATCCTTGACGCTCGTCGTGTCGGGGACGAACCACGGCTCGCTCGCCGACTTCATAATGTCGAGATTGTCAGGAACCCAGCCGGTTCGCGACAGCGCGAGCAGCAGGTCCTTGGTGTGCAGAACACCGACGATATTCTCCGGCTCTTCCCTCCAGATCGGCACGCGCGTGTATTGCGATTTCATCAGCTGATCGAGAATCCTGGGTGGCGGATCGTCAGCATTCACCGTTTCCATCTTGGTACGGTGAACCATGATGTCAGCAACTTGCAGGTCGCCCAAATCCAGAATACCGCCGAGCATTTCGGCGTCGCCCTTGGCTACGGTGCCTTCTCGCGCCTGCAGGTCGATGGTGCCGCGAATCTCCTCATGCGCGGCAAGGATATTGGAGGCGTCGTCGGCCTCGCCCGGCGTCAGCTTCAGGATGTTGCGGACGACGAATTCGATCGCCTTCGTGAAGGGCGTCAAGATGTAGATCAGCCCACGCATCGGTGGCGCCAGCACGAGGGCGACGCGGTCGGCGTATGCAAGGGCATAGGTCTTCGGCAACACGGCGGCGAAGATCACGATGAGGATGGTGATCGCGCCGGTCGCGTAGGCGACACCGACCTGGCCATAAAGCGCAACAGCCAAATTCGACGCCATGGCGGCGGCGAGAACGTCGACGAGCGTATTGCCGAGCAGCACCGTACCGATCATTTTTTCGGGGCGCGACAGCACGGTATTGACGAGCGTGGCGCTGGCGTTCCCGTCTTCCTGCAGCGCGTGCATGCGGGCGCGCGACGCCGCTGTCAGCGCGGTCTCGCTGGCGTTGAAAAATGCCGACAGTACGATCAGCAATAAAATCGCAAAGAGGCTCAAAGCTATGGTCATGGGGGTGCTGGTGTCGATCCGAAGCCAATGAAAGGGTGCACTCTAGCACATCTTCCGAGGCCGTATCGCTAGCGGCCTATTTCGCGCGTCAAGAAGGTCTTAACGGTCTCGGGCGGGACCTCGCGAGAAACAAAAGCGTCGCCAATGTCGCGTGCCAAAATGAAAGCGAGCTTGCCGCCACGCACTTTCTTGTCCTGTCCCATCAGGCGCAGAAGCTCATCGGCGTTGGCGTTAGCCATCGGAATATCGCGGATTGTCGTCGGCAGACCGACAGCCTTGAAATGGGCGGTGACGCGTTCGGCGCGACCGTGCGGACAGAGCCCAAGATCCTCCGACAAGCGGAAGGCCAGGCACATACCGATCGCGATCGCCTCGCCGTGCAGCAGCTTATCGGAATATCCAGTCCACGCTTCGAACGCGTGACCGAACGTATGACCGAGATTGAGGAGGGCGCGATCCCCCGTTTCGGTTTCGTCGCGCGCGACAATCGCCGCTTTCGCTGCAACGCTCGTTTCGATGGCCTTCGTGAGCGCCGGCCCGTGGTTGCCGAACACGCCCTGCCAGTTCCCTTCAAGCCACGCAAAAAATTTGGCATCGCCCAGCAGGCCATACTTCGCGACTTCGGCGTACCCAGCGCGCATCTGGCGCGGCGGCAGCGTGGTCAGGACCGCCGTATCAGCGATTACGAGATTCGGCTGATGAAAGACGCCGATAAGATTCTTGCCTTGCGGCGTGTTGATGCCGGTCTTCCCGCCAACGGAGCTGTCGACCTGGGCCAGAAGCGACGTCGGGATCTGCACGAAGCGGATGCCGCGCCGCAGAATGCCAGCCGCGAATCCGGCGAGATCGCCGATGACGCCGCCGCCTAACGGCACGACGAGATCGCCACGCTCAAGGCCGAGTTCCAGCAGCCGCTCCGAAAGCGTTGCCAAGTCGCGGAAGCTCTTCGTCGCCTCGCCCGGCTTCATCACGATCGAACCCGCGAACAGGCCCTCGGCCTTGAGGCTCTGTTCGAGCGCCGAAAGATGGTGGCGCGCAACGTTTTCGTCGGTGACGACCCCGCACTTGACGTTGCCAAGCCGCGCTTTGATCAGGGCACCGGTATCGGCCAGGAGTCCACTCGCGATCAGGACGTCGTATGAGCGATCACCGAGGTCAACGCGGACGCTGCGCGATGGGCTGGGCGTCTGCGTGGTCGTTGCCGCCGGGCCTGTCGCAAGCCGGTGCAAAATTTCGGTGACGGCCAAATCGTGGGGCTCGTCGCGGCTTTCAACGGTCATATCGGCCTCGGCATAGATGGGATAGCGTGCTTCGATGAGCTTGCGCATGGTGGCCTCGGGATTGCCATCGCGCAACAATGGCCGTGTGTCGCGCTTCATCACGCGGCGCATGAGCACCGGCAAGTCGGCGCGAAGCCAGATCGAAATGCCTTTCTCGCGCACGCGCTGGCGTGTTTCGGGATTTATGAATGCCCCGCCGCCAGTGGCGAGCACCTGTGGACCGTTCCCCAGCAGGCGGGCGATGACCTTGCGTTCGCCGTCGCGAAAATGCGCTTCGCCGTGATCGGTGAAAATGTCGTTGATCGTTTTGGCCGCAGCCCGCTCGATCTCGTCGTCGGCATCGACGAATGGCAGGCCAAGTTTGACCGCCAAGCGCTTTCCGATCGACGACTTCCCACAGCCCATCAAGCCGACGAGCACGATGGATCGCTTGCCAAGCCGCTTTTTAGCGATGTCTATGGCTTCAGCTTCCGTCATCTTGGTCTCGAAACGCCGATGGGGCGCGCGAATCGGCTAGGTTCGGCGCGGAAGCGCTGCGATGGGATCTTCATTTGCGCGCCGTCATGCCACGAACCTAATCGGGCCGCAAATCCGAAACGCCGGGTTAAAGCGCGGCCAGCGTTCAACCGGCGGGCGGATGCCCGTGACCTTACCGTATTGTGCCGGGAAGAGTCATAATCGCGCCACCAAGGACGCCCACCTAGCGAGGGAGGATGGGAACCGAAAAATGCCGAGCCTTTTCCGGCTATTATTCGTACTTTGCGCATTAACCGGGCTCGTCCTCGGGGGACTGTACATTTTGGCGACCCGCTTCGAGCCGCGACAGCAGACCATCAGCAAGCCCGTTCCGGGCGTTAAAATTCGGCGTTGAACACCATGGGGCACTTTCACTTTGCTCGACGGGTCGCGGCGTCCGCGCGAGTTGCAGCGGCAGCGCTGGCGCTTTTTGCGATCTCTGCGGAAATCGGGTTGGTCAGAGATGCAGCGGCACAAGGGACCTCCGATGATTCCTATGCCGCGCCGCAGGCAGCGCCGAAGAAACGTGCCGACCGTAACGACGCCTATTCGCCGCCACCAGACAAACGGACCTATTTCCCGCAAATGGGCGCACCGTCCGGGGGAGGGACCACCGATAATGGCTGGTCGCCGCCGATCCAGGGTTTCGACAGGCCATACGGCGGTGGCAATGGAAGTCCGGCGCCGCAAAACTCCGTCATGCGAGGCGCAGTACCGACGCCCGTGGAAAAGGGTGATCTTGCGCCCGTCATGTCGTCGGACGGATCAGGCTTGCCTTACGAACTGTGGCGTGGCCTCGATGTCGCGAATATCGAAAAGCTCATCAGCACGATCGAGATTCCGCCGCGCTCGCCGGCCCTCCATGAACTCTGGAAGCGGCTGATTACGGCGCAGTCCGGCGATTCATCCAATCCCGGTTTCACGGCTCTCCGGCTTGAAGCGCTTTATCGCTCGGGCCTCGCGCGCGCTGCGGCGGCGGAAATCGCAAAACAGAATGTTCAGGACAGTCCTCTGCTGCTGACGCTCGAAGCGCGCAACGAACTCGCGTCGCAACATCCGGATAAGGCCTGCGAACTCGTGGCGCGCTCGGCGCGCGTCAAAGGCGATATTCCGGCTCGTCTCAAAGGCGAGGCGATTATGATGGCGGGTTATTGCTCGGCTATCCGCAACGACACCGCGGGTGCCGGACTAGCCGCCGACATGGCGCGCGAAGAAGGCGTCGAAACCTCGCTTGGACTGGAAGCGCTCGATGCGATTTCGATCAAGGCCAAACCGAAATACACGCGCGTCAAGAAGATTTCGCTTCTCGATTATCGAATTGCGGAGCGCGTCGGCGGGCTACCGCACCAGGAGGTTCTCGAAAAAGGCGAACCGGCGCTCCTTGTCGCGCTGGCGTCCGATCCTTCGACGCCGGTCGATCTTGGCCTGCCTGCGACGGAAGCGGCTGCCCGCTTGAACGCGCTATCTCCGGAAACGCTCGCAGGTATCTATCGGGTGAATGCAGCGGCTGTTTCACCGGACGATTTACTGGCGGACCGTGGTCCGCGAGGCGTGGCGCGGCGGGCGGCGCTGTTCAAGGCCGCCGAAACCGAACACTCGCCGATGCGCAAGGCGCGCTTGATCCGCGCCTTTCTCGACGATGCCAAGCATCAGGGCCTGTCGATGATCGCGGCGAAGATGATCGCGCCCGCGGCTGCGGAATTGCGGCCGGCACCCGAAATCAACTGGTTTGCGGAGACCGGCGTCGAGATTGGACTGGCGTCAGGACGCTACGACATGGCGCGCAACTGGATCCGGCTCGGGGACGATCCGGGCGGGACGGGCAGCCTCGGGCACTGGCGGGCGCTGTTGGACATCGCCGATCCCAATGAGCGGGACCGCGGCAAGAACTTCGCGCCTCTGGAAGACTATGTCGCGCGCGGGCGGTTTCCGGCGGCTGCGCTTTATCGTTTGACGACGGTTCTCCAGGCCCTCAATTACGTCGTGCCGCTTCCGCTTTGGGAGGCCGCCAACAAAGCGCCGCAACCGACATCCGGCTATCTCCCTGAAACGGGTGTTCTGACGGAATTGCAGGTTGCATCGAAGAAGCAGGAGTTCGGGCATACCGTCCTGCTCGTGATGAAAGCACTCGGTCCGAACGGCGCCGAAGATGCCAACCTCATCGCGCTCGGCGACAGCATTCGCGCGCTGGAGCGTGCCGGCCTCGATGCCGATGCGCGCAGGCTGGCGCTCGAAGCGCTTCTGCCGTCATGGCCGCGTCTTGAAGAGAACTGAGGCGCGCATGGCGGCCATCCTTACACGCGAGAGCCACGTCGGGGAATTCCTCGACATGCTCACCGCGGAGCGTGGCGCATCCAGCAACACGATCGAAGCCTACGAGAGCGATCTGGACGGCTTCCTCCAATACCTGTCCGAAGTTGGAGTAGCGCCGCTGGGGGCAATGACGGCACACGTGCAGGGTTATATCGCGCTGATGGCAGAGGCTGGGCAGGCCCCCACGTCGCGGTCGCGACGCCTCTCGGCAATCAAGCAATACTACAGGTTTCTGCTTGCGGAGGGCGTCATCGATGTCGATCCGACGGTCGGCCTGCAGGGACCCAAAAAACAACGCTCCCTGCCCAAGGTCCTCAGTATCGCCGAGGTCGATCGCTTGCTCGAGGCATCACTCAAGCGATGCAGCGGCGTCGAGGGCAGGGCTTTGTTTCGCGCTCTCCGATTTCATTGCCTGCTCGAAATTCTTTATGCAACCGGCATGCGCGTATCGGAGCTGGTCGGCTTGCCTAGAACTGTTCTACTTGGCGACACTCGCATCTTTTCAATCAAAGGCAAAGGTGGGCGCGAGCGGCTCGTCCCTCTCAACCCGGCCGCACGGACAGCGCTCGACCGGTTTCTGGAGGTTTCCGGGCGGTTCGATAATTCCGAATGGCTCTTTCCATCCAAGTCGGCGTCGGGCCATATGACGAGACAAGGCTTCGCGCAAGACCTCAAGGATGTGGCGGCGGAGGCCGGACTCGGCCCGGATCGGATATCACCGCATGTTCTACGCCACGCGTTCGCGAGTCACCTGCTTGATCGGGGAGCCGACTTAAGAGCAGTGCAACAACTTCTCGGCCATGCTGACATTTCGACGACCGAGATCTATACGCACGTCTTACAGGAGCGGTTGAAAACGCTCGTTAACACCCATCATCCACTCGCCAAGCCCAAGGCATAGCGCGAGGATCCAAGCCCCACCACGAACTAACCTCGCAACATACCAAAAAGTAAGGCCCAGAAATTCGGAGGAGAACATAACATGAGCCGCCTATTTGGAGACATTCACCGCACCATGCAGATGGCATTCGATACGCGCGCTCTTGCTGACCGGATCGAGGCGATCGCGATGAAACCTGAAATCGATGACCAGGCGAAGGCATTCATCGAGACCCGCGATATGTTTTTTCTCTCGTCGGTCGATCACATGGGGCGGCCGACCGTTTCCTATAAGGGTGGCATGGCGGGTTTCGTTCGTGTGCTCGATGCGAATACGCTCATCTTCCCGAGCTACGATGGAAACGGCATGTATCTTTCTATGGGCAATATTTCGGGGAATCCGGAAATCGGCATGCTCTTCATCGATTTCGAAAGGCCCTTCCGCTTGCGCGCTCAAGGCAAAGCCGAGCTGATCGTCAGCGGACCGGAGGTCGAGGCGTTCAAGGATGCCGAGATGGTCGTGAAGGTCGCGATCCATGAAGTCTGGATGAACTGCCCGCGCTACATTCATCGCTTCAAGAAACTCGAAACGTCGCGCTATGCTCCGGGCGTCGAAGAGCACACCCCGTTCTGCGAATGGAAGCGCATCGATGCAGTACAGGACGTCGTGCGACCGGCAGAGCGTGAAAAAGTCGCGAAACTGGGCACCACGACGATCGATGACTGGATGGGCAAAGTGACAAGCGGCGACAGGGAGATCTGATCCCTTGCCAATGGCTCCTCGGCGGGTGTCTTAGCTTGATGGCCTCAGATGTCGTCCACGCGTTCTTTCGGAGGCTGGGGTTTGCCGAGCACCCTTCCGGCCTCTCGACGCTTTACTTCACCGAGCTGTGGGAACGGTTTTCCTACTACGGGATGCGGGCACTCCTGATCCTGTTCATGGTCGCGCCCGTCGAAGCCGGCGGTCTGGGCTTCCAGACGCCGAACGCCGGCAGCATCTACGGCTCGTATACGATGGCGGTCTATCTGCTGGCCGTTCCGGGCGGCTTCATCGCCGATCGCATGCTCGGCGCAAAGCGCAGCGTCATGGCGGGCGGGCTGACGATCGCGGCGGGCCATTACGCTTTGGCGATACCGTCGCTTACGACGTTCTATCTCGGGTTGATCCTGATCGCGCTCGGAACGGGTCTCTTCAAGCCGAATATCTCTGCTCTCGTCGGTGCCCTTTACACGCGCGATGACGTGCGCCGTGATTCCGGGTTCTCGCTTTTCTACATGGGCATCAATGTCGGGGCGTTCATCGCGCCGATCGTGACAGGCTTTCTGGCGCAAAGTTCCACTTTCAAAGCCTGGCTTGCGGCGGCTGGTTTCGATCCGACGCTCAGCTGGCATTGGGGATTTGCTGCAGCCGGAATTGGCATGACAGTCGCGATGATCCTTTTCGCGCGCAACATGTCTCGGCTGAATGATCCCGATCCGCGTCCAGTCGCGCTGGAGCAAAACTTTGCACGTGAGGGACTGTACATCGCGATTGCCACAATCGCGCTTTTGGCGCTGGCGCTTCTGTCCGACGTTTCGGGCTTCCGATGGTTGCGATGGCTGTTCATCGCGGTGCCTCTGGCGGCCGTTCTTTACGGTTCCGCGCAGTCGAACCCCGACGCGCGGCGCTTGGCGGCGGTCGGCATCTATTTCATCGCCGCGATGATCTTTTGGGCCGTCTTTGAGCAGGCCGGCACGACGCTGTCGCTCTTTGCCGACCAGCTCACGCACAACGATTTCCTGGGGTTTTCATTTCCGTCGGCGTGGTATCAATCGGCCAACCCAATCTTCGTCATCCTGCTGACGCCTGTCGCCGCGGCACTGTGGTTGAAGCTGGGGAAAAATCAGCCTTCGTCGCCCGCAAAATTCGGGCTGGCGCTGGTGTTTCTCGCCGCGTCGTTCCTGCTGATGGTTCCCGCAGCAAGTTTCGCGGCAGAAGCCAGAGTTTCGCCGTTCTGGCTGATCGGCCTCTACTTCCTATTCACGATCGGCGAGCTGTTGCTGAGCCCGGTTGGCCTGTCGACAATGACGCGCATCGCTCCGGCGCACATGACCGGGATCGTGCTCGGCGTCTGGTTCCTGGCGGCGGCGCTCGGCAATAAGCTCGCGGGCGACATCGGCGGCGCGTTCACGGCCAGCGATCCCGATACGCTCGTTTTCTCGTTTTTGGCCCAGGCCGCCCTGGTGGCGGTCGCTGCCGCCCTCATGTTCGGCCTCGTGCCCATCGTCAAAAGGCTGTCGGAGGGCGATAGCGACCGCTGATCATGGCGTTTGTAGGCGACCGGTTAGCACATAATGCCGCTTCGCCTTGACACTGGGCGAGCTAGAAGGCGAATGTCGCGCGGCGGATGCGCGGACCAGCGCCCGCACGCTTCAGTTGCACAATTCGAGAGACCTTAGCCCGTGAACGCTTCGACTGCTCTTCGCACCTATCTCGATTTCGAAAAGCCGATCTTGGAGCTTGAGAACAAGGTGGCCGAACTCAAGGCCCTGCAGACGGAGGGCAAAGGACCCCAGATCGCGGACGAGATCGCCAAGCTCGAACAGAAATCCAAGGCGGCGCTCGTCGATACCTATGCGCGGCTGACGCCCTGGCAGAAGACGCTCGTCGCGCGGCATCCCGAACGCCCGCACGCGCTCGACTTCATTGGCAGTCTCATCGAGGATTTCACGCCACTCGCGGGCGACCGTTATTTTGCCGAAGATGAAGCCATCGTCGGTGGCCTGGGCCGGTTCCGCAACAAATCGGTCCTCGTTCTCGGGCATGAAAAAGGGTCCAATACCGAGAAGCGCATCAAGCACAATTTCGGCATGGCGCGGCCGGAAGGCTATCGCAAAGCCGTGCGGCTGATGGAGCTCGCGGACCGCTTCGGGCTCCCCATCATTACATTTGTCGACACGCCCGGGGCTTATCCCGGCATCGGCGCGGAAGAACGCGGACAAGCCGAAGCCATCGCGCGTTCGACGGAATGCTGCCTGAAGCTTGGCGTGCCGATCGTGGCGGTCATCGTCGGCGAGGGTGGTTCCGGCGGGGCCATCGCCATCGCCACGGCCAACCGCATTCTTATGCTCGAACACGCCATTTATTCGGTGATTTCACCCGAGGGCGCGGCCTCGATCATCTGGCGCGACAGCAACAAGAAAGAAGAAGCCGCGACCAACATGAAGATCACTGCCCAGGACCTGGAGCAGCTCGGCGTTATCGATGGAATCGTCAAGGAGCCGACCGGTGGAGCGCATCGGGACCGCGAATCAGTGATTATCTCCACCGGAAATGCGATCGCGCGGATGCTGTCGGAGTTCGACGGGAAATCGGCCGAGGACATTCGCGCGCAGCGTCATGAACGCTTTTTGTCCATCGGGCGATAAGCGGTCCTGGGCGTCGCGAAGGGCACGTCCATAGCGTGCCGCATTCGGTAATGATACTCGGCTTGATGCGGCAACGCGCTGTATCAAACCGTTGTTCGCATGAATTGCGTTCATAGTTCGCCAGCCTGCGCACGGGAAACAGTCGGGGAAAATCGCATTGGTGCTGATACGCGTCGCATTGACGTGGAAGGCTGCTGTCCAGACGGCCCTCTTGGCGGTCGTGGTGCTGATAGCGGCCTGCTCGAACACGCCCACCATTCCGCCGCCATCGGAAGTTCCGCTTTCGAAAGAGACGCTGGCGCTTCTGGCGAAGAAGGGCATGCAGCCGGGATCTCCGGTCTTCGTGCGTATCTTCAAAGAAGAATCCGAACTCGAAATCTGGAAGCAGCGCGACGACGGGCGCTTCTACCATTTCAAGACGTACCCGATCTGTAATTGGTCGGGCACGATCGGTCCGAAGCTCAGCTATGGCGACCGGCAGGCACCGGAAGGATTCTACACGATCACGCCGACGCTGATGAATCCAAACTCCAAATATTATTTGTCGTTCAACGTCGGCTATCCCAACGCTTATGACAAATCGTGGGGCCGCACCGGCGATTCCGTCATGGTGCACGGCAACTGCCGCTCGGCGGGCTGCTATGCTATGACCGACGCGTTGATGGAAGAAATTTATGGACTGACGCGCGAGGCGCTGAAAGCCGGACAGCCGAGCTTCCAGCTGCAGGCGTTTCCATTTCGGATGACCGACGCGCGGATGGCGCGCGAAAAGCAAAATAAATGGTACGGGTATTGGAAGACGCTCAAGCAGGGCTACGACTTTTTCGAAAAGTACCGCGTGCCGCCGAACGTCATCGTTTGCGAACGCCGTTATATCGTCGGTGTCGTCGCTCAGAGCCGGTCCGATCCCGCGGGAGCTTGCCCCGCTTTCTCGAAGCAGGTCGTCTCACCGTTCACGCCGTTGCCCGAGCCCGCCGAGATGGACATCGCAAAAGGCAACAAGCTGAAGGGTATCGCGAATCCGGACGTCGAGCCGACACTCGCCGACATCAAAGCCGCGAAACAACGGCAAAGCGCCCAATCATTTCCGGGTTCTCCGCTCGCCAACGCGAACTGAAGCCGCGGGGTAGCGCCCATGCCTGACCCCATCGCCGGAGACCGAGGGCGGCCGCGGCGCCGAAGGCCGTGGCTTCACGCCGTTCTTTTCCTGTTCGTCGTATCGGCAGCGGGCATCGCGGCCTTCGCGTTCGCTCCGAGTTGGATACCGCAAACCTTCGGCGATGACGGGCTTATCGACTATCAGCGAACCCAGCGCTTCTTCAGATCCGAGTTCAAGTTGCCTTTGCCGGGACAGCCCGACCTTGCACGCTTCCCCGAGCGTCTCGCAGCGAGCGGCCTGAAACCCGGCGATCCCGTCCTGATCCGGATCTACAAGAGGGACTTCGAGCTTGAAGTCTGGATGCAAAGCGGCGGCGTTTTTCATCGCTTTGCCACTTATCCGATCTGCAGTTGGTCAGGCTATCTCGGGCCGAAGCTGCGGGAAGGCGACGGTCAGGCACCCGAGGGCTTTTATACGGTTGACGGGTCGGCCCTTAATCCGAACAGCAGTTACTATCGTTCGTTCAACGTCGGTTATCCCAATGCCTTCGATCGTGCAAAGGGGCGCACAGGCTCGCTCATCATGGTGCATGGCGACTGCCGGTCGATCGGATGCTTCGCCATGACGAATGCTCAGATCGCCGAAATCTGGAAACTCGTTACCGCGGCACTCGGCGCCGGACAGAAGCGGTTCCAGGTGCAGATCTATCCCTTTCGGATGTCGGATTACGCCTTGGTCGCGCACGCAGGCGACGCCAACGCAGCTTTCTGGCGCGACCTCAAGATCGGTAGCGATCTCTTTGACAAGACCTCGCTGCCACCGAAGGTTTCCGTCTGCGGGGGACGCTATCGATTTGAAGCTGGAATGGCGGACACGGACGGCAGCAATCCTATTGCGGTAAACTGTCCTTCGGCGGCATCCAATGAGCGATAATATCAATTTGAATCAGAGTACTTGCCATAGCGAGCGGCTAAACGTTGGTAATTAAAATCATCATCGCTGCGGAATTCCCAATCCCATCAAAT
>JAICLG010000104.1 GCA_025927515.1 Hyphomicrobium sp. | reverse complement strand
TTCAGCCCCTCGAGCTTATCGAGGATGCGCGTGAGCGTAATCGGCTCAACATCGAGGAGATCGGCGAGTCCGCTCTGGTTGATGCCTTCGCTGCGTGAGAGGTAGGCCAGCACCTGCCATTGCGACCGTGTCAGCCCGGAGCCGCGCGCGTTTTGCTCGAATCGCTTGCGGAGCAACCGCGCGACGTCGTGCAACAAAAAGCCGAGCGTAGGAGATTGATCTTCCATAGCGTCCCCAAATGATAAGCATGCTTATAATAAGGGCGCTTTGCGTGACATCAAGCCTCTCGGCCTCGCTGTCCACGCATGTCTGCATCTCGAAGACCGCATCCGTAACCAATGGGGCTGCGCGGCCAAAAAAACTCAGAGTTTACTGAGGGCAACTTAGGAGGCTGGACGAATCCAGCCGCAGAGCCGTGGCGGGCGAACTCCGGGAGCATGCCGGCATATCTGCCGCGGTCAGGGGTCCCACGCCTGCCCACTCAAACATAATCGGCGCGGGCCTTATGACCCGCGCCGATCTTTTTTTTTCTGCGGAGAGGATCTAGCCCTGCTTCAACGGAAGCGCAACGAACCGGCCGCCGTCAGCCGTCTTGAGATGCATCAGGATCGCAGACTTGCCTTCGCTCTGGGCCTCATGGATCGCACTCTGGACATCTTGCGGCTGCGTCACGGATTTGTTGCCGACGGCCGTAATGACGTCGCCCTGTTGTACGCCCTTCTCGGACGCTACACCCGTGGGGTTGACGCCGACCACGACGACGCCCTTGGCTTGCGCGCCCGCCACGTCATCGGACGGAGCGAGCGTCATTCCGAACGCCGGAGTGGCCGATCCACTGTCGCCATTAAGGGCCACTTTGTCCGCAGGATACGTGCCCGTGACGAGATCGAGCGTACGTTCTTCGCCTTTATGGATGACCGCCAGCTTGACGGTCTGGCCAGGAGCAACGCTGGCGACCTTGCGTGCCAGATCGCGTGAATCCTTGACCGTTTCACCATTGAAGCGCGCGATCACGTCTCCGCTCTTGAGACCTGCCTTCGCCGCCGGGCTGCCGGGCTGCGGCTCGTCGACCAGCGCACCGCTGGCGTTCTTCATGCCCATGCTTGCAGCAATATCGTCCGTCACCGGCTGGATCGTCACGCCGATCCAGCCACGCGTCACCTTGCCGTTGGTCTTCAACGCATCGATGACCGATTTCGCCGTCGTCGACGGAATGTCGAACGCGATGCCAACCGAGCCGCCCGATGGCGTGTAGATCGCGGTATTGATACCGACGACTTGGCCGTTGAGATTGAAGCTCGGGCCGCCCGAGTTTCCGGAATTTACCGGCGCGTCGATCTGGAGGTAGTCATCATAAGGGCCACTGCCGATATCACGCCCTTGCGCCGATACGATGCCCGCTGTCACGGTTCCGCCGAGACCGAACGGATTGCCCATCGCGACCACCCAGTCGCCCACGCGCGGCATCGACGGCGCGAAGGAGACATGCGGGAAGTCTTTGGACGCACTCACCTTGAGCAGAGCAAGATCTGTCTTCGGGTCTGTTCCGATGACCTTTGCCTTGTAGGTCTCGCCCGTCGTCGTCTTCACTTTGACTTCCTTCGCATTCTTGACGACGTGGTTGTTGGTCACGAGATACCCGTCGCCAGTGATAAAGAAGCCTGACCCTTGCGCACGCACGATGTGGGGGGATTGCTGCGCGTTTGGAAAGCTGAACTGCTGCTTGCCGAAAGGTCCGAAGAAGAACTGGAACGTCCCGTTTTGCGAGTCGTTGTTATTGCCATTTCCGTTTTCGCTACCGCTCCAGGACGTCAATGGCGTCGTCTCTTCCGAACGGACGTAAATTGACACGACAGCCGGCTTCACTTTCGCGACGAGGTCGGCAAAGCTCGGCATCGATGCCGCGGATGGACTAACGGCCTCAGCCGCAGCCGCAGAACTGCTAAACGCCAGGCTGTGTGAGAGTGGGCTCGTCTGCGGAGCAACAGAAGCCGCCACAAGGAAGGCGATCGCAGCGCTTCCCGCTGTGGCGATGCCCGCCGCTTTCGCAATTCTCGTATAGCGGCTGTCCGAGGAAGCCGCCCGGTGCTCCGAGGTCTCTTTGCCTTCTAGGTCTTGTGTATCCATGATCGCCTTTTCCTTTAGAGTTCGCGAGCGAGGCTCTGCCTCATTCCCCCCGGAAAGATGTGGTGATCCTGGCGCCTCATACATTTCCTGAACGTTGCCGCCGATTTAAAATTACGAAACCTTTCGGATCTGCAATCCGCACGACGAGGACGTTCGCATGTCGAATACATTGATCGGCGACGTATCCGATACCGCCTACTGGATCGCTCATCTCCGCAGCGTCGAGACACAACGCCCGGATGCGCTCTTCCGCGATCCGCTCGCAGGCTTGCTCGCCGGAGAACGCGGCAAGGACATAGCCAACTCGATGCCCCACCCCTACGCAACCAGATGGGCCATCGTTATGCGTACGTACATTATCGACGCGTTCATTCGACAGGCGATTCGTGAAGGCGCAGACGCGGTGCTAAACCTCGGCGCCGGATTGGACACCCGTCCCTACCGCATGGACCTGCCCGCGTCGTTGATGTGGATCGAAGCCGATTACCCTCATGTCATCGAATACAAGCAGAAGCGACTTTCTGGCGAAAAACCCGGATGCCACCTGATGCGAACCAAATGCGACCTCGCCGACGACACGGCGCGGCGGCTATTGCTCGCCGATGCCAACGCCAGGGCCAAAAAGCTCTTGGTGGTCACCGAAGGTGTCGTGCCATATCTGAGCACGGAAGAAGTGTCGTCTCTCGCGGTGGACCTCAGAAAGCTCGATCACGTTAGGTATTGGCTGGTGGATTATTTTTCACCGGAGCTGCTCAAACTCCGGCAGCGCCGGATTGGCAACCGGATGCAGAACGCGCCCTTCAAGTTTGCGCCTTCGGATTGGTTCGATTTCTTCAAAGAGCGCGGATGGCGGCCTAGAGAAACGCGCTACCTCGCCGATGAAGCACATCGCCTTGGGCGACGAATGGATTTGCCCGTGCTCGCAATCCTCGTCACCAAAGCACGGCAAATGTTCATGTCAAAAGCGCGTCGCGAAAAATTGCGGAAATTCGCGGGCTACATAATGTTTGAACCGGACGTGCTGACCGACGGGATGTTCGATGCTAAGCCCGGGTAGGCAAAGCGCGCTGCGCGTCGGGCAAATCAGACTGCAGCAGCGCCACCGGCATTTCATTCGCCAGCGTTTCGAGGCGCGTTAAATCGGCGATGCGCAAACGGTGCTGAGCCGCAGGCTGGATCAATCCCTGCTTTTCCAATTGCACGAGCGCCGTGCCCAGATCATCAACGCTAATTCCGAGGTAATCGGCTACAACGGCGCTTCCCCATGTTTCATCAATCAGCGTCGGATCTCGGCCTTCCTGCGCATTCTGTTGCGATACCGCGATCAGGAAGGCTGAAAGCCTCGCGAGCAGATTGGAGCGTCCGGCGTCGATGAGGAGATTGCGCCGATACGCAAACTCACGACGAACGGCGCTGTCGAACCTGCTTTTCGTGCGCTCATCGCTCGCCGCAAGCGTGTGCAAATCATCAAGAGCGAAACAGCGAACCTTGGTATCGATCGCGGCGCGGGCGTTGGCCGTGTGACGCTCCAGAAAACCCATCCCGACAAGATCGCCGGCCAAAGCGAATTCGATGACATCCGCTTTCGCATTCTGATCGATCGTGTAGATGCAGAGCGCGCCCGTCTCGACCCTGTAAAGATTCGCTTTAAGGTCGCCCGCTTCAAACAGGATTTCGTTGCGCTCAAGAAGACGAAAGTCCGCGTCCAGAACTGGTCTGCTGGACTCGTCCGAACACCGCAGAGATCTGATATCGTCGCGTACGAAGCTCAAAACACGCACCTGGAACGCTGGCGCCACAATCCGGACCCGCCGGGGATAGTCCTCTTGGAAGTTATGTTTTACGAAACTGGAACATCGGACTTAGAACGATAATTCAACATGCCTAATGCAATATATTTGCATTGAGCATTTTGATCCAGTCCGAATTGATTGTCTATAGGGAACGTCCCGACACCATAATACGCACACAGCGGATCAGGGTTCCCAGATCAGAATCTTCGGCCGATCAGGCAGTCCTGTTCCAGCCCACAGGGCGCCGACGGCCCGACCTCGAATTGCAACGTAGTGTGACGGATTTCGAATTCCTCGTGCAGCATCTGCGTCGCATCGAAAATGAACTCGTCCCCGGGGTGCCCGCCTGGCATCACGAGATGACAGGTTAACGCCGTGTCCGTCGTGCTCATCGGCCAAATGTGCAGATCGTGGACGTCTGTAACACCGGGCAAAGCGGCTAGCCTGTTTCGGACGCGGACGACGCTGATCCCGGAGGGCACGCCGTGGAGTGCAAGGCGCAACGTATCCCGTAGCAGACCCCAGGTTCCCCAGACGATGATCGCCGCGATCACAAGGCTGACGAGCGGGTCAAGCCAGCTCCAGTCGGTGAACAGCATGACAAAACCGGTCAGAACGACGCCGAAGGAAATCGCGGCATCGGCCGCCATATGCAGATAGGCGCCGCGGATATTGACATCGCGATGCCGGCCGGAGGCAAACAGCAGAGCCGTGCCACCGTTAATGACAATCCCGATCGCCGCGACGATGATGACGGTGCCGCCCGCGACATGAGGAGCGGTTCCCAATCGTTGCACCGCTTCCCAGGCGATAGCACCCACGGCAACGAGCAGCAGCACGGCGTTGGCGAGTGCGGCCAGGATGGTCGAAGATCCGAAGCCATACGTGTACTGAAGCGTCGGACGCCGTTTGAGAAGGACGCTCGCACCCCACGCCAGAAGCAGTCCGAGAACGTCGCTTAGGTTGTGCCCGGCGTCCGCAATAAGCGCCATCGAGTTGGCAAAAAAGCCGGCAATCGCCTCGATCAGAATGAATACGATGTTGGCCGCCGTGCCGGCCGCGAACGCAAATCCGAAATCCTTCGGCGCGTGACTATGCCCATGTCCCCCATGGCCGTGAGCGTGCGTCTCGGTTCGCCCCACCGAGTGCGTGCAATCGTTATCATGAGAACGGTCGTCAGTCATGTACTGCACCCAACGCTGAGGTGTCCGAAGCGCACGCGTTGCGTGCACTCAAAACCCTAACCGATAACTTAAGATGACGAGGCCGTTCGCAAAAGGGTGCGATTTCGTCAGGTTCCATTTTGCGGGGCTCGTGAATGCGCGCGCCATGAAACGCCTCACCGCGGCGTTTTAACGCTTGTCGAGCCCGCTGATACGTTCGATCAGACGCGCACGACGTGCAACGGAAGGCTGGGAGAAACTCGCCCCTTTTCCCGCATCATTCGTGGGCAGGGGCGGCGGCTGATCCGTTTCCTCATGTGGAACCTGACCGTCGCCAGCAACCACCTTATTTCCATTGAGAGCGCGCAGATACGGCGGACGCGCGTCGCGCGATGCATCCGGCTCGCTGCTCGCGCTCACGGCGTGATGATCCGGCGACTGCACGGAGCGCGGAGCCGTGATGCGCTCGGTGAGCGGTTTTCGAACCGGAACATCGGCATCCGCGTCGCCGGGTCGCTGCACCTCGATGCGCCGCAACTCGTCGTTGAAGTGCAGAGCCTGCCGCGAGAGACGCTCCTGGCCCGCCGCGATCTCCGCACGGAGCGACGCAATGATACGGCGTTGTTCCTCGACCTCGACCTGAACGGCGCTGAGATCTGCCTTGTGCACGATCCCTGAAGCTTCAGTCGCGTTTTCCTCGTACGTTTTAAGAGCCGCTCTGAGCTTGGCGATTTCCGTCGATTTGGCGTCGCTCGCTGCTTGCAAGTCCGCCAGCCGATCCTCGATCGCCATCCGCTCCGCGTCGTTGCCGCCATCGCTCGCCTTCAGCGTTGCGAGTTCGGCCTCGACCTTGGCCAGCGCCAGCGTCAGTCGCTTGATTTCAGCAGCCCGCGCCTCGTCCTCCGCCAGCGATTTGGCGTTGCCTTCACCTTTTTGCAGCCGCTCAATGAGATCGGTTTGCTCCCGGTTTTGGGCGCGCAGAAGTTCCAGTTCCGCCTTCAGCGCGACGTTGCCGTCGGCACGTTCATCGGCGCGTGCGATGCGATTGCGCCAGCTCCGCGCATCGATGGTCGTTCGCAATTTCGCGAATTCTTTCTCCCGCTGCGCATTGATCTGCCCCGCCTCTTCGAGGGCGGCGGCCTGTTTCGCGCTCGTCGCCAGCAAGCTCCGGATCTCGCGATCACGCGCCGCCAGCAATTTTCGCGTTTCCGCGAGGCGCTGCTCGACCTTCGGCAGACGGTCGAGAATGGCCTGCTCGAGAACGCGGCGCGCATTTTCGTGCTCGTCTACGCTCATCTTATTGTCGGCGAGCGCTTGCGTCAGTTCCTGGATCTTGGCATCGCGACGATTGATTTCGACGCTTTGACGCGCAGCCGAAAGGCTCGCGTCCTCAAGCTTGCGATCCAGCTTGTGCACTTCCATCGCGAAATCGGCGCGCAGGCGATCTTTGTCGGCGCGAATTTCCTCTTCGGTCAGTGGCAACGAGCGCTTCAGCGCCTCTGTCGTAAACCGTTCGATGCGATGCCGGTAAGCCGGCAACAATACGATCACGATCAAGGCCGCGAACAGGAAGCCCAGCATCACCAGCATCGCGGCATAGAGGGTGATCAAACAACAGATCCTGAGCTGGTCGGCGACGCGGCCGGCGCCACGCGCTGAGTTCACGTGATTGTGGGAAATCCGCCCTTCCGGATTTCTCAGTATGGAACCCGCGAGCGACGTCAACGGTCAGAACGGATTCCATGTCGGGTAACGAGTATACTTCGAATATCCAACGTTGGCACCGAGCCGCAGCCCGACACCAGCCCGAATTGGCGCGAGTGTGACATGTCCTGCCTTTTGCAGTTGCACACTGACACCACCAATCAGATATGCGGAGCCCTCGATGCCCCCAAACCGATCGTAAATATCCGACGGATCGCGAAGGTTGTAGACGAGAGTCATGACCTTCGAACCATCGGCGCCAAAATCGTATCCGACCGAGGGACCTTGCCAGTAGACCTTGAAACTGCCGGCATCCTTCGTGTAGAGCCTGCCCTCGCCATATGCCAAGCCGGCGACGAATGCGCCGCCTGCGTCCTGTCCCAGGATATAGCCGTTCGGCCTTCCGCATTTTTGGAACGCCCATTCGACCGCTGACGCGAGCCCGCCGCTGACTTTTCCGAAGAAGTTGTTGCCAGCACGAACGATCTCACCTTCCGAATACGTGCCGTGCGGCGGCCCATCATCGTAAGGCAACGGCGGTCCAGCCTGATAATGCTCATCGCGGCTCGCGCTGTTCTGCGGCGGATGATAGGGCTCGCCGTACCCGGTCGAGCCGCCACCGCCCTCGCTCTGGCCGTTGTAAGCGCCATAGCCGTCGTTCCCGCCGTTCGGGCTTGCCTGGTAGCTGTCGCCATAACCGCGGCTCGGCGGCTCATAAGCATCACCCGCACCACCCTGCGGAGGCTGGTACGCACCACCCGATCCGCCACCCGCCGGCTGATACGCGTTGGAAGCCGGCCCGGGACGATAGCTGTCGGCGCCGCTTTGGCCCGCATAGCCATCGGACGGAGGACGATAAGCATCATCGACCGCGCCCGCATCGGACCCCGCCAAGGACAGACAGACGACAAGCGGCAGCGCTAGGAGAACCGCAGTTATGCGGCCCGGCGCCAGAATTTTATGCAACGTCGTCTGGAAGACGCGGCTCATCCCTGTGACCCCGTTTTAAGTCGAACGCGCGCTGGTTCGCCCTCGGTATGGCTGGCAGACTCCGCTTGCAACCCCCAGCGAAGCACCTGATGCAGATTCGTCGGATTCTGTTGCTAAAGTATGGCCAACCCGCGTTGTCTATGCCCCTGGCAAGGACTGGCCATCGTTTTCGCCTGCCCGCCATAGCGGCTGGCGGCCCCACGCCACGAAGTGCGGATTGCGAAAGCCCCGCTGGTAATGACCATAGGTCAGCGGCTCACCAGACGGCGTCGTCACTGAACCGCCCGCCGCCTCAAGGATAGCCTGCCCCGCTGCTGTATCCCACTCGTACGTTTCCCCGAAGCGCGCATAGAGATCGCCCTCCCCTGCCGCGATCAGGCAGAATTTCATCGCCGAGCCGAGAGGCCGCGCATCGGCAACATTGAGCGCCGCGAGAAGCCCGGCACTGGCGCTGCCCGTTCCCCTGCTATTGAACGCGACCAGGGCGGAGCGATCTGGAGCACGCGTCACGATCCGTTTGAACGCGATATTTCCGAGCGGCTCCGCGCCTGAAAGCGGCAAACGTGCCTCGTACGCCCGCCCGTCCGATCGCGTTACGAACAAGCGCTCCGACGGCGGCAGGAAAATCAGCCCGAAGCGGGCCCGGCCGTCTTCGACCAGACCGATGTTGATGGAAAACTCCGGCTTGCCGCGAATAAAAAGCCGGGTGCCGTCGAGCGCATCCACGAGGAAGAAGCGAAACGCGTACTCGCACGCGCCGCCGCCCGAAATCTGCTCTTCAGCGACGGCGGGAACATCCGGCGCAATCCCGGCGAGCGCCGAGAGCAGCACCGCCTCGGCTTCGCGATCGGCGACTGTGACGGGCGATCGGTCCGCTTTCTTCTCGATCTCGACACCGCGATGGAAGTGCGCCATCTCGAGACGCCCCGCCTCTCGCAAGGCCGGGAGCAGCGCCGCAACCAAGGCGTCGAAATCATTGGCATCGATCGATGGCATCGTTTGAGCCTCGGCTCCAATCCGAATCAGCCTGCAACAACCGTCGATTACGACTTTTCCAACATACATCCCGGGGCACGGGCATGACCGTGGCGCGTAAGACTCACGTCTTCAAGGAAAATCCGGCCCAACAGACCCCTTTGGCCGCAGGACTTGGCAATCGCAATCCGGCGCATGTATCAGAGCAAGAGAAGATATCGCAAGCTGCCCGTTCGGCTCGCGTCGCGCTGTCGCGCTTGAGCAGTGACTGCTTACGACACCGGGCAACGAAAAAAGGGTACGTAATGGACCAGCGCGTTCCGCCGACCGATCTCGAACTCGCGGCACTGATCTCGAGCCGTATTTGCCACGACATCATCAATCCCGTCGGCGCCATCTTCAATGGCTTGGAAATTCTCGACGAAGACGACGATATCCAGGCCAAAAGCTATGCGCTGAACGTCATCCGCAACGTGACCGAGCAGGCTTCTGCGCGACTTGAGTTCGCGCGCTTCGCCTTTGGTGCCGCCGGTTCGGCTGGTGCCATGATCGACCTCAGCACGGCCG
Organism: Hyphomicrobium sp.; assembly: GCA_025927515.1. Taxonomy (GTDB): domain Bacteria; phylum Pseudomonadota; class Alphaproteobacteria; order Rhizobiales; family Hyphomicrobiaceae; genus Hyphomicrobium_B. Next base: position 800 of record JAICLG010000104.1, on the reverse strand, counting down.
AGAAAATCTCGCATGGCTTCGTCAAGATCACCCAAGGCAAACACAAGCTGACGTGGCGTGGTGCGCCGGGCTTCGTCGCCAAGGACAAGGTGAAGCTCCTGCTCAATCTGATTGCGTCCGCGGTGACGGCGCTTCCGCGCGGCGGCGAGATCGATGTCTCAATCGCCGGCTCGTTCGAACAGCCCAGTTATCTCATCCGCTGCAAGGGAACGGCCGCGCGGCCTCCTCAGTACTTGACCGATTTCGTGGCCGGCAAGCCGCTGCCCCTCGATGCGATGTCCATACAGGCCTATTACACGTGGCGCATTGCGCCGCCGGCCGGCATGCGCCTCGAAATCTTGAAGGATGGCGCCGACATCCTTCTCGTCGCCAAGCCCGCGACCTGAGCCCTTACACATCGATAGACATCGGTCGCTGTGCCTGAACATTGCCTTAGAGCTTAACGGCGAATTAAGCCTTGCTGTGCAAGGTCTCAAGTTGCCTTCGGTTCTACGCGTTCGACTTGGCCAGCGCCTGCCCGAGACATATAAAACATGCAGCATTGCTTCGTCGTCGATGATTCCGAAATTATCAGGAAGTTCACACGGCTTATTTTCGAGAGCCTTGGATTCCGTGTCAGCGAAGCGGATGGCCCGGTCGCTGCGATGGAGCGGTTAAGCCTGGAGTCTCCCGATTACATTCTTGTCGATTGGCGAATGCCTGATGCGAACAGTATCGAATTCATCAGCAAGATTCGGGCTCTACCGTTGGCGCAGCGCCCTCACATTATCTATGTCGTGACGGAAGAAGAACCTCGCGAG
>JAICLG010000012.1 GCA_025927515.1 Hyphomicrobium sp. | reverse complement strand
GAAAAGAAGAACAGGGATACGAATTCGAGCTCGTCCATCACGGGCTCCCTCATGGCAACGTGCACAATCGCATAATGCTCGATTACTTGATTGCAGAATTCCATTTTCTGCTCAGTTTACCGGGATTGACCGCAAAATATCGTCCTCGGCTCGCCCGCCTTGCCACGCTGAGCATTGGACGGGCCTGATCAACCCTGTTTCCTTACGTCTGATTATTGTGTTGGCAACGTGGATGGGAATACACACCAGCCGACGCATCTCCGTCCTCAACAGGTTGCCGATAAAATCGGTGAAGCTGAGATGGACCAGAGTTCCGCTGGTGGGGATTTCAACGACATTGATCGAGATATTCGACGAGAAATGTCTGGCGACGCCCGGAAACTTGCGGATGCGTTCTCAGAATTTCGGGAAACGTGGCTTGAGCCGCCGAACAGTTGAAGCTTGCCGACAAACCCGACGGTCGCGAAGCTTCCTCATGCCTGACATCAGCGACCGAATGTTGGTTGACGCGGGGGAACTCTAATTGTGAGGCATAATTGCGGGTCGATAGTTCACCGCACAGTCCGCATAGCTGCTGTCTGTCTAGCCCGAAACTTATGTCCGACACGATAATAAAACGAGCCGACTTCGACCCCACCCCTGATGATCGTCGCGATATTAAGCGGTCCGAGATACTGAAAATAAGGCGCCAAATCTGCAGAGTTGAGTTGGCGCTTCTCGAAACCAAACAATATCATGTCGCGCCCGTTTTGTTCGGCGGCGGGAAACCAGTAAGTGTACATCAGGCCCTCGGACCCAAAGAGGCCACGTCCTGCCGTCTCTTTGGACCCGTCGTGGTCGCCGTCATAATAGGCGAGTTCACTGGCCATGAAATAACGGTCCATGCCGACCATAAGCGGATCTTCATTATATCGGTCGCGGACGCGTTTTTGGATTTCGAATGCTTGTTCGCCCAACTCTTTCCAAGAGATCGGCAGGTCGCGCAGTTGCAGACTGGATTTGAGCGGATGATCTGGCAGGCCGACGGCGATGAAATAAAATGCCCCACCACAAATAACTAATGAGGATACGATCGTAACGGACCAAGCTTGACGCAAGTCAAATCTCCCGAACGCTCCATTTTGACTCTTCATCGCGCAGAGCGCTGCTACCGCCGGCAAGACGGCCAGCCAGATCGGTCCCGTCCAATTTAGTTTGACGTCGTGAAGCAAGCTGAATGCGACGAAGACCGATAGCGGTACGACGGTAAAAACAAAGGCGAATAGCCGTCGACGATCCCCATTGGAGAAAAACCGGCGGGTTGACGATATTTCCTCAAAAAGCACCCGCGCCGCCGAGATCATACCGACGGGCGTCAGGATAGCCACGATCGAAAGAAGCAGGAGGTGGAAGGAAAATCGAACCGGTTCCTCGACGCGCCGTGCACTCTGGAAGATGAATGAAACCCAGCCATGATCTGCATTCCAGATAATCACGGGCGAAAAGATGGCCAATGCCAGTACCGCGCCGACATAAGGCCACGGCCGGAGAAACCAAACGCGCGACTTTGAATCGAGCAGCATGAAGAGGACGATCGCGGGGCCAAGAAGCGCGATCGAGTATTTTGATATAAGACCCAATCCCAAAGAGATGCCGACGCCTAGCCATGCCCTTTGGCTTCCGCCGAAAAACACACGTTCAAGGAAGAAAAGTGTACCCGCCCAAGCCGCCATGAGGGGAGCATCTGGCATGATCAAGAAGCCGGATACGACATAGTACGGCAGTGATGACAGCAGGAGCACGGAGATAAACGCCGCGGTCGTTCCGTAGAGGTTACGCGTGAGTTGAAAACAAAACGCGCCAGTGACAAACCACGTCAATAGTGCGCTTGCCCGAAGAGCGAATTCGCTTCCACCAAGAATCTGCGTTGACAGCCAGATGAGCCACGCAACCATCGGCGGATGATCGAGATACCCGAAATCTAGATGTTGAGAGTAGTTCCAGTAGTAGGCCTCCTCTGGAATGAGGTCCACTGTGCGCATGAAGACGAGCCGCAGAAGAACTGCATAGAGGACCACGCCAACGGCAGCGATACGCCATCGGATCCGCTCCGACGTTCGCTGTCCGACGAGCGGGAAAACATAGAATGCGCTGCCGACATAGCCGACGAGCGCAGCCGTTGAGATGCCGAGAAATTCCACTGCCGCCAGCGGCCACTTCCAAACGTTCAATGCAAGCTGGTGAACCCCGGCATACAGAAAAAATGCCATAAGGCTGATGGCAACAAAGCGGCTGAGAATGCGCCACTCCGCTTCAGGAGATTGCGTAGGATAATCCGAAAACGTCCACCTGGAGTTTAGCGCGTAGCTGACAATTATCCCGCAAAGGAGGCCTGATGCCTGTGCCGCCCCCACGCCTAGGCCCAGCGTGATCAGAGTTTCTAGCACAGCGTAGTCGATGCAAACGCCAACAACTACGACAGCCGTAAAGCGCATCGCAGTCCGCAGAGACACCGCCCCACCGGCCATTGCCATCAGGCGCTGCCCTCGGGAAAGAAACGAGGTTATGCTGAGCGTTGAAGCGCCTTGCGCGACATTGAATCTGGAGCGCGCCGCTACTTCCATCGCTATTTCCGCCATGTCAGCATCGCGCTCGCTGAATAATTGAATGCCGCTGCCATCACGGCGCCTGCGATGCCCGCAAGCCACCAACTGGGATCGCGAAGATAAATGAGTTCGGCTATGCCGACGTTGGCAAACGTACCGACACTGCAAACCAGATAGAACACGCCAAGGCCCTTCAACGCATTCAGTCCGGTCAATCGTCGGTCGCGAAACGTCAATGCATTGTTGAGGAAGAAGTTCGTCGTCATTGCTACCAGCGCCGCCAGGAACTGTGCGAGATAGAAGGGCGCCACGGGAAGTACGACTATGCTCCGCAACACCGCGAGATGGACAAACAGGCCGGACGCGCCAACCAGCGCAAACAGAAAGAAGCGTGGCGAAACGCGATTGCTGGTAAACTTGGCGAACAACAGCCCAGCAAAATCGGCAACAACGAGCCCATCGAGCTTCGAGGCGCCGAGCAGTCGAGGCCTGAACGTGTAAGGCAATTCCGATATTTTGAGCTTCGGCGACGACGCCAGGATATCGAGCAGCAATTTGAATCCATCGGTTGAAAGCTTCGGAGCGATGGCTTCGATGACCTCGCGGCGAATCATGAAGAAGCCGCTCATCGGGTCGCTGACTTGAGTTTTCAAAAGCATGTTCGTCAATCGCGTGGCGAACACACTCGATCGCTGTCGGCTTTTGGAGAACCCACTGCCGGCGTTACCGGCACCGATATATCGTGAGGCAATGACAAGATCGGCCCCGAGTTCGATTTCTGCGAGCATCCCCGACAAGAGCCGTTCATCGTGCTGCAGATCGCCGTCGATAACCGCGACGATCTTGCCCGCCGCTGCCAGCATGCCTTCGATAACGGCTCCGGCTAGGCCACGCCGCCCAATGCGACGGATTGCGCGCACGCGGCTATCGCGTTCGCCCCGCTGGCGCACCAGATTGGAAGTTCCATCGGGGCTGTCATCGTCGACGAAGATGACTTCCCATCGAATGCCGGCAAGAGCGGTATCGAGAGCCTCGATCAACGGCTCAACATTTTCGGCCTCGCAGTAGGTCGGAACAACGATGGTTAGGCGTGGACCGGCACTAACCCCTTCGCGGTGGCTTCCGGTACGTCGCTCAATTTCGTGTGCCGCCGTAATCGCGTGCGAATGCGAATCGAGCATCGTCATGCTGGATTCGTCTCGGCAGGAAGCAGGCGATCGTCGCCGCATGTGCGCTGGATCACAATCGACTTTTGTGCAAATATTCCCACCAGCCCCACCATTTCGGATCCCCGCGGCACCGTCCTAGCTGTTGGTGTCTGAACCGTGTCGCTTTCCCTACATTCCTGTATCGTTAGCGGCGTTACGCGACAGTTCGACGACGAGGATGTAATGTTGTTGACAAGCGCTGCGCGCGCACAAGTTTCACAAAGCAATTGCGATGATGTTTTTTACAATTTTGTGTGGTTATGGCCGCAAATGAATCGCTGTCCTGCAGTTCGGTTCTGCGAAGGATCGACCGCTCGAGACAGTTTGCATGCACACGAAGGATCTGGCGCGCGCGCTGAGAGCGTTCGCCAATATTGCTGATTTCGATCGTTCCCAAGAATTACATCGCCTTGCGGTATTCCTCGAGCGCGGTAGAAACGAGACGATTGCTGCTCGATTGAAGCGCACCAGATCATCCGCGCGTTATCCCGCTCGGCTGAAAGAGTCGCTTGCAGTGATAGAAGATGGTTTGCGAGCCGCTGGAGCGATCAAACCGAGCATCGCTTTGGCCGAAATTCAACGAATTTTCGCTGGCCGTCCCGATGCGACGATCGACGCTTTTTTCGAAGAGATTTCGCTGCCGCCGCTATTGCCCGATGCGAGCGCGCGCCGCTTCAAATCCGCCAACGAGAGCGTTGCAAAGAGCATCTGCTCCGATCTTGCTGAAGCAAGCGGCAATGGCCAGTCCTTTCATGTGCGCCTGGCGGAGCTTGTTTCGGCTAGCTCCGCAGGCACTGCGACGTGGACGCTCGTCGCAAATCAATTCATTGGAAATCGGAGAGCCTATCGTGACCGTGCCGCCGCAATACGCGCCATAAAGTTACACTTCGACGCGTTATGACGCCCAGTTCCGACGCCACGGTTTCAAGGGCTATTATACAATTCTGCAACTGATGGCCTTTAGCGGCTGCCACCATCCATCTCCTGTTCGACTCGGCTATGTCTGACTTCCGCTCTAGGAGAGGTTGACGCTGCTTTTACGCGCTTCAACGGTTCGTTGCTGCGGAAATGCCACCTCGACGATCAAGCCCGGATTGTTGTCGGCAAGTGTGACCTTGGCGCTATGGAGTTCCGCGATCGCGGAAACGAGACTTAAGCCAAGACCGCTGCCCTTAGCTGCGCGGCTTTTCTCCAAGCGATAAAGGCGTCTGAACACTTTTTCGCGTTCTTCGGGAGGTATTCCGGCGCCGGTGTCCCGGACCTTCACAGTCGGATGTCCGCCGTCCGCAGCCAGTTCAACGCTGATCTGCGCGCCCGAAGGACAATGCAGGATGGCGTTCTCGACCAGATTGATGAAGAGCTGATTCAGAAGTTTCCGGTCGCCATGCACAGTAGCAGGAGTGTTTCCGATCAGCCCGGTCAATTGCTGGTCCTGCTCCTCGGCGACAGCTTCTAGAGCGTCGACGATATTGATGAGTAAGCTGTTCAATTCGACATCGACGAATTTTCTCTTCCGTGCGCCCGCTTCGATTTCCGAAATTCTAAGCAGGGCATCAAAGGTTTCGGAGATTCCATCTATTTCCAGCAGAGCTTCCTCGACGGCAGATTCATATATCGCCAAGTCCGATGAGTTCGTTTGAACGACTTCGAGCTTCTGCCGCATACGCGCTATGGGTGTTCGAAGATCATGCGCAATGTCAGTGGAGACCTGTCGCAAATTTCCGATGAGCGCCTGCAGTCGGTCGAGCGTGGCGTTTATCAGCGCCGCAACATGATCAAGATCGTCTGCAGACGGACTGCGAGGCACGCGCTCCTGCAATTGTCCGGATGCAACGGCGCCAAGAACCCCTTCCATTTTGGCGATGCGCTTTTGTGCATTCATGCCGAGGATGTAACCGCCGATCATTGCTGACAGTATCGACAGTCCAATTCCCCATAGAAGCCCTTTGAGAAGAACGCGCTGCGCGTCGTTGATATCGCCGTTGCCGTCCCCGACGAAGAGAAAGCCGTTCTTTATCGTTGTCCATCGTCCGACCACTGCAGTACTCGCGCGTGGGGCAGTCCAAGCACCTATGAGCGGCAATTCATGCCACGGGATCGTTTTCCAGCCCGGGAATCGGGGGACCACCCTGATATTGCCAGCGACATACTGATCCGCGCTATCTGTCAGGAGGTAAATGTCTTCATTCGATTGCGCTACCTGCGCATGGCGATTGACCATCGCCGCCAATCCCTCGAAGCCACCGCTGACTTCTACATCCGCCAACGTTCTGCGGACTTCCTCGACATGAGCTTTGAGGTTTTCGTTAAGCTGACTGTTGATGGCGAAGAACAGCACCGAAAAGATGACTAGGTTCGTCAATGAAATAATCGCCGCCACAAGCGCCGCTAGGCGAAAGGCCGTGCGCTGCGTCAGCCTAGTCTTTATCATCGATGCGATAGCCAAGTCCTCTCACCGTGCGTATCAGAGGTATATCTCCCGGACGATCGATTTTCAGCCGCAGCCGGCTCACATTCGTCTGAACAATTGATGTCTTTGGATCCAACTCCAAACCCCAGACTTGCTCAAGCATCATCGAGCGAGTGACGACACGACCGCTATTCCGCAGCAGGATCTCGAGCATACGAAATTCGCGTGGCTGCAGATGGATGATCTCACCCGCCCGTTTGACCTCCCGCTTGATCAAATTGACTTCAAGATCCGCAATCTTGAATAAAAATTCCTCGTACGATGTCGGCGGCCGCCGCCCAAGAGCCGACACACGCGCGATAAGTTCACCGAGGGCAAAGGGTTTGACAAGGTAGTCATCGGCCCCGCTCTCAAATCCCTCGATACGGTCTTCGATTCCGCCAACGGCGGTCAGGAACAGGATCGCCGATGTCACCTTCATCGACCGAAGCCGCTGGACAATGGAAAGCCCGTCTAGGCCCGGAAGCATTCGGTCGATGATCAGGACATCGAAGCTGCCGACGGTGGCGTGCTTAAACCCGCTTTGGCCATCGTTGGCGACCTCGACAGTGTGTCCCTGGTCCGCGAGGCTTTGCCTGACAATGCGTGACGTTTGGTCGTCGTCTTCTATTACGAGGATGTGCATTGAGGTTCACAAAGCGGCGCTGGCTTCCGTTTAGCCGACACCTTCTGCTTCCGCTAGCCCGTGAACAGTGTACGCGAAAAGCTGAGTGTGCGCATGGATGCGCGGAGAGGGAGCCGAGCTTTCGGGGACACAAGCGGCGAGATTGCGGCCGAAATGTTAGAAAATTGTATGGTTCGGCCGTCGGCGGCGTCTTCATTAGTGAACTATACAGATTGGCGAGGTAATCGCCCTATTGGCAGCCCGCCGTCACGGCAACTTAGTTTTCGGGGATTGCGGGGGGCAGCCATGTTCGGTTTGGCGAGAATTATGCGCGGACAGCGCAAGTTGTGGCTTGGCGCCGGCCTCTCCATTGCGTCGACAACGGTCTTCGCGGGACCGGTCTGCGTGACTTGCGCCAAACCCGGGCTGAATATTCAATGTGAAATAAGAAAATCGCAATCGCTTGAGGGATTGCCCTTTGCGGAGAAACTAATTGCGGGAGCCTGCGTGAAGGCAGTTAAAGCCTCGTCCGGGGCATCAGCATGTCATGTCGCGAAAGACGCGGTATGTCCCAATTGGCCTTTAAGGAGCTTCTCACTGAAGGAGGCAAAGCGCGCGCTACTAGGAGAGACACGCGCTGCACCGAAGGCCCAAGACCCACTTGCGAAAGCTGTCGCCGACCCTCCTACCGAAACAAAATGGGCGCCGTTGTATCGTCCGATAGCAACGGCTTGGCAGAAATTCCTTGCCATTATCACATGGCGGTAGCCCGTCCGGCCCGCACGGCCTGGCTGCGAGAAAAACTTCCTCGGCCATTGTGGGTAGGCTGCGCCAAAACGAACGTAAATTTATCCTGTAACCGCGCTTCTTAATCCTAGATGGGCGTTTCACTAGGCCTCAGCGGTCAAATAATATTGTCTGTCTGCTGACGCCATCCATGTGGGTTTTCGCGCGCTCTTTAGCGGGTTCAAAGATGCTTCCCGCCTGCCGGAAAGACATCGGCTTCTGCTTTTTCCTTTTTGCATTTTCTTTCCCATCGCTCGAGTTCCTTCTTGAGATGATCGACAAGATGATCGGTCGCATCATGCAACCTCTCCGCTTCCTTGCCGGCTTTCGCCCCTACCTCGCGAAGGAGCTTCTCGCCCTTGTCAATCGCTTGCAGCGTATCGTGACGTATGCCGCTAATGAGAGTTTCTTCCATTGTTAACTCCTGTTGCTTGCTTCATTCAGAGATTTTGTTTCGGTGCGCTCAAAGGGCGATGGCCAGCCGGTCGTCCACTGACTGAACGCCCGGCACCGACCATGCCGCATTCTCAACGACATCCCGATCATCCCAGCTATCGACGGCTCCCTCGAGGCGCACCTTATTGCCATCCGACACATTGACTCGGATTGCCCGGGCTTCGACGTGAGCATTGCGCGCCAGCGCGTCCTCGATTTTCTTCTTGATGTCAGACGCAGAGACGCGCGGTTTTATGGTGATGGAATTGCTTACTCCGGTTACGCCGGACAATTTCCGGATGGCATCTTCAGCGGCTTTCTTCTGGAATTGCCAGTCAACTTCGCCGGTGAGCAACACCCAGCCCTTCTGAACTGTAACTCTGACCGCATCTCCCGGTATGACCGCGTCCCATTTCAGAATGTTCAGCGCACGCTTGGCGATCTCATCATCCGCCGTTTTGTTCTCGCCCGGGTAGCGAACCTCGATTTCCTGAGCGATTGCCCGCACTCCTTTAACGCGTTGAACCGCGTGCTGGACAGCGACCTTTTCGGCATAGCTGGAAACGTGGCCTGACAATGTCACGATGCCTTCGCTTACCGCGACGCCAATATCTTGCGCATCAACGCTTGGTTCGAATTCGAGCTCATCGATAATGTTTTGTCTCAGCTGCTTGTCGTCCATCGATCCTACTCCTTTGGAATATTTGTTCTCGGTGATTTTTGGAGCGGCGAGGCATTACGGCTATGCACGCGCCCTATAGCTTTTCTGAGAAAGCGGGCGCTCGAACTTTGTCGAAGCCGCGCCCATTGTCATGATGTCGCTGGCTTTCATAGCGGGTCTCCGAAGTTTCCATTTATCCTGGATGCATTTTGGCGATCATTGGCCGCTTCGAGAAACGTCCGCGCGGCTTTCCAGCCGGTGTTCGCAATGGTCGAGAATTCTGCCGCGTAATCGCTCGCCATCTGCTGCCAGAATTTCGCGTAAAGGTCATAGATGTCGGCGGGGCCGCGGCATGAGGCGAACTGCTGTGAAAAGGTGCTGTCTTTGGCGAGACGCTCGCCAACAAATTTTACCCAGCTTTTTGCGACATCATCTCCGGCTTGGCAGACCGCCGTGTTCCATGCCTCGGCGTACGTCGCCGCAGGCGACCAGATGTTTGTCAACGAGGCGATACCCCGACCCGGCACTCGTGAACTCGGGCTTCCATTTCTGTAGGGATAGTCGAGCATTGTTTGAACTCCTGAACAATTTTGAAATGTCCCGCCAATGAAGTGCGTTAGCCTTGATGACAATCAATCCGCACGAAGACGAAGTGCTCAGCGCTGAAAAACGTATGTTCCTGGCGCGTCTATGAGCGCTTTGGATTTATCGAATGACGTGCCCATCGGAGGCGGATCAATCCATTCCAAAGATCTCTCAGCAAGCCACTGCGACCACGCAATCCACCAGGAGCCTTCGAACTTCCGAGCCGTTATCTGCCACTCGTCGGGATCGATGAAGGGTGCATTGGCGGGCTTTGTCGCCATGCGATAGCGACGATCAGGCAATCCCGGTGGAGAGACGATGCCGGCATTATGGCCGCCACTCGTCAGGACGAAAGTTACGGCTGCGTCGCTCAAAATGTTGAATTTGTAAACTGAGCGCCAGGGTGCGACGTGATCCGTTTCCGTTCCGACCGCAAAAATCGGAACACGTAAGTCGGTCAATGTCACCGTGTGACCGTCGACTTTAAAACGGCCTTCCGCGAGATCGTTGTTCAGGAATAGAGATCGCAAATATTCAGAATGCATGCGATAGGGCATGCGCGTCGCGTCGGCATTCCACGCCAGTAGATCGTAGACGGGCTTACGCTTGCCGAGCAGATAGTCGTTGACGACGTGAGACCAGATCATATCGTTGGACCGAAGAAACTGAAATGCACCCGCCATCTGTGTGCTGTCGAGAAAGCCCTGCTCAGCCATCAAATCTTCGAGGAGTGCGACCTGACTTTCGTCAATGAAGAGGGTCAGCTCGCCGGCTTCCCTGAAGTCGGCCTGACCCGCCAGAAACGTCAGGGTTTGGATACGATCGTCATCAGTGAGAGCCATCGCGCTCGCAGCGGTCGCCAACAATGTCCCGCCAAGGCAATAGCCAGCCGCGTGAATCTTTCTACCGTTCGTAATTTTTTCGATGGCGTCGATCGCTGCCGTAACGCCGAGACGTCGGTAATCGTCGAAGCTTGTGTCGCGGTCGCTGGCGTCCGGGTTGTGCCAAGAGATAATGAAAACGGTGAACCCTTGCTCGGTCAAATACTTGACCAGTGAGTTCTGAGGCCTGAGATCAAGGATATAGTACTTCATGATCCAGGCGGGGACGATGAGAATGGGCTCGCTACAAACCTTCGCGGTGCGCGGCGCATATTGAATGAGCTCGATGAGATGGTTCCGGAACACCACTTTGCCGGGTGTCACCGCCACGGTCTCTCCGACAGTGAATTGCTCGGCGCCTTCGGGTGCTTCCCGCGTTTGGAGACGTTTCAGATCGTCAATGAAATTCCAAAAACCTTGTACGAGATTGAATCCGAATTCTGCTGACGTTCGGGCAAGTACGTCTGGATTCGTCATTACGAAGTTCGTAGGTGCGAAGACATCAAGCGCCTGGCGGATCATGAAATCGACGCGCCGTGCATTTTGTTTGTCGACGCCGCGCACCGTCGTTGCTGCTTCGCGCCACCATTCCTCCGTTAGCAGGAAAGCTTGAGCGAACACGTTGAAGGGATAATCCCCCCACCGTTCCGACGCGAACCTCTTATCGTGTGCTTGGGGGTCTATGACGGGCGCAGCATCGGGAGTCTCGAACGTCGCAGCTTGCGCGAAGTGCCAAAGATGTAACGAGTTGTGAAATGCCTTAGCGAGCAGCTCAAGCTGCAGGCCGGGCGAGCCCGCCAAGTGAAATCCCCAGTCGAAGAAGGCGTTGGCGCAGGCGGCGGGCGAGAGCCCTGCGGTCGTGCGCGCAATAAGATAGTTGAGGGTCCGGTCGAGATCCGAAAGTTTGAGCGATTCCAAATCGAGCGACACTGAAGGACCGGGGGTGCGGGTCGGCGTGGAAGTGCTGCGCTCTTGTTCAGAGAGATCCGGAAACAGCGGGCGATAGGAATATGCTGGCTCGTCCAACACGTAAGCCTCCAATTTTCTGGCCGGGCGAGGAAAGCATTTCATGTTCCGCTTCGATGCCATTGATGCAACTCAACGCGGCGTGCGGCTATTTTGCTTGATCGAGATCAGTTTAGGGGCTGCCTTGAAAGGTAATGGAGTAGGCCTCGGCAAAGCTGCAAGGACGCTCAATGACTGTTCGCAATTTGAACTATCTGACGGCGCCGCATACGGTTGCGCTCATAGGAGCGAGTGCGCGTTCAGGCTCTGTCGGCTCGACCGTCATGCACAACTTGCTGACGGGCGGCTTTGCCGGAACCATCCAACTCGTCAACCCGAAGTATCGAGAGATCGGCGGCCGACCTTGTGTCGCTTCCATCGCCGAGCTTGGCGAAGCGCCGGATATGGCCGTGATCGCCACGCCGCCACAGACAATTCCACGGCTGATCGAAGAACTGGGCCGTGAGGGCACGCGAGCGGCCATCGTGCTGACTGCAGGTTTAGGCGATCTCAAGGAGCAGATGCTTGCCGCGTCGCAACCCTATTGTTTGCGTATTCTCGGACCGAACTGCATCGGGCTAATGGCACCCACCATCGGCCTCAATGCAAGCTTCGCGTCCCGTGCGCCGCTTTCTGGGGATCTGGCGTTCGTATCGCAATCCGGTGCGCTCATTACAGCGGTTGTCGATTGGGCGGCCGGGCGCGGCATTGGATTTTCCCAGGTCGTGTCGCTTGGGGAAATGGCTGACGTCGATCTCGGCGATATGCTCGATCATCTCGCAACCGACAGATCAACGCGTGCGATTTTGCTCTACATTGAGGCTGTTACGCACGCGCCCAAGTTTTTATCGGCTGCTCGCAGGGCTGCTCGGTTGAAGCCCGTCATCGTTGTCAAAAGCGGACGCCATGCCGGCGGTGCGCATGCCGCGCTCTCTCATACGGGGGCTCTGGCGGGATCGGACGCAGCCTATAACGCCGCCTTTCGGCGCTCTGGCCTCTTGCGGGTAAAGACGCTCGACGATCTCTTCGCCGCGGCAGAGACACTGGCTCGCGTTCCGAGGCTCGGGGGCGAACGGCTTACCATCCTGACGAATGGCGGCGGAGCGGGTGTTCTCGCGTCTGATGAGTTGCAGGATTTCGAGGGGAGGCTGGCTGTCCTGGATACCGGCACGCTTACCGCGCTCGACCAAGTGCTACCCCCAACGTGGTCTCACGGGAACCCGGTCGATATCATCGGTGACGCCGATACAGCACGTTATGCGAATGCGTTGCACGTCCTGCTCAGTGATGAGCAGTCCGATGCCGTGCTTGTGCTTCACTGTCCGACCGCCACGGTTTCTGCAACGGAGGCGGCTAGCACTGTCGTCGATGCTGTCGCGAAAGCGCGCGATGCGGCCAGGAATAATCCGGTGCTCACGTGTTGGCTGGGCGACGCTGCGGTTAAAGATGCACGGAAAATTTTCGCACAAAATAAAATTCCGACATTCGAGACGACCTCAGAGGCTGTCACCGGCTTCATGCAACTTGTCGGATATGCACGCGCTCAAACCGAGTTGATGCAGGTGCCGCCCAGCATGGCCGCAGAGCGAATTTATGATGCCACGGCCGCAGCCAACGAGATCGAAAACATTCTAGTCTCGCGCCGCAGCGTGGTATCAGCGTCGGAAACCAAAACTATCCTTGCGGCATATGGCATTCCGATTAATCGCGCCGCCTTCGCTCGCGATGCGGCCGAGGTTCGAAAGATCGCCAGCAATATCTTGAGAAGTTCGAGGGCGTGCGTTGTCAAAATCGTGTCTCCAGATATTTCACACAAATCAGACGTCGGCGGTGTGCGGCTAGGGTTGGAAAGCGCCGAGTCTGCCGTCCGCGCGTCTCATGAAATGATTGAACACGTCACGAGCGTGCGCCCGGATGCGCGGATCGATGGCTTTGCCGTAGAGCCGATGATCAGCAGACCGCATGCAGTCGAGATCATCATCGGGATGAACGTTGATCAGACGTTCGGGCCGATGATGCTGTTCGGAGCTGGTGGCGTGGCTGTCGAGGTCATGCGCGACAGTGCGCTGGCGTTGCCGCCGCTCGACGCGCTTCTTGCACGTCAGATGATCGGTGAAACACGCGTCGCACGGCTCCTCGCTGGATACCGCGATCGCCCAGCCGCGAAGCTCGATGATCTCGTCGACGTTCTTGTGCGCGTCAGTGATCTCATCATCGCTCATCCCGAAATTCGCGAGCTGGATATAAATCCGCTGCTCGTTGATGAAAATGGCGTTATCGCCATCGATGCGCGTATGAAACTCGCGAGCGAGGCGGCGAATCCAAGAATGCCTCTCTCCATCCGGCCGTATCCTTCCCACCTTCAGCAGATCGTGCAGATTGAGGGCGGCGGAGAGATGACGGTGCGGCCGATCCGTCCTGACGACGAGCCAAGCTATACACGCTTCTTCGCCGCCATCTCCCCCGATGACATGCGCCTGCGCTTCTTTTCCGGTCGCCGTTCGCTTTCTCATGAGTTCATCGCTCACCTGACACAGATCGACTACGCTAGAGAAATGGCCTTTATCGGAATCGACAACCGAAACGGGGAGCTGCTTGGCGTATCTCGGCTTGTGTTGGATCCCGATCTCACGCACGGCGAGTTCGGCATTCTTGTACGCTCGGATATGCAGGCCCGCGGCATCGGCTGGCAGCTCTTGGAGGCTCTTCTCAAATATGCGCGAGGGGAAGGCGTAACGCAGGTCAAGGGCATCGTTCACGTGGAAAATAAAAAGATGCTTGAGATGGCGCGCCAATTCGGCTTCGCTTGTAAAAGTGTGGAAGGCGATGCAGCCCTCCGAGAGATCGTATGGCGTCCCGCGGACATGGAGACGAAGCCCATTGCCAAGGTGGCGGACGTTCACTCCGGCTCGCTGAGCATTTGACGAGGTCAGAGCCAGTTCATTGAAAGAAGCGGGTTGCGTATGGAGTCACCGCATGGCCAAAGGCTTCAACGCTTCTGCAGCTGCAAGATACACTAACGTAAGGCCTGCGATTGCCGCCAGAATTGGCATCGGCAGCGGGACGAATCCTGCAAATCGGCCGATTGACGTTAATGCCACCGATAAAGCGACGGCTAATGCACCCAATGACGTCCACAGTAGAATTCGGTTTGGCCGGCTGCTCCACGCTCGCTGCGTCGTTCTGATGACAAAAATCACGAGGATCTGCGTCGCGATAGATTCCACGAACCAAGCAGTGCGAAATACGTCGACGTCTGTTTTGAAGCCAAGCTGGAGGACGGCGAATGTCGCTAGATCGAACAACGACGATAAGGGTCCCATGACAAGCGTAAATCCGAGCACTGAATTGATGTTCCAAGCCTGCGGGCGGGCGAGTGATGTTGCGTCCGCAGAGTCGAATGGAATACCGATTTCCGAGAAATCATAGAGAAGATTATTCAAAAGGATCTGCAAGGGCGTCAGCGGCAAGAAAGGCAGGGCGAGCGAAGCCAGCGCCATCGATAGCATGTTGCCGAAATTCGAGCTTGTGCCCATGCGTACGTATTTCATGATGTTGGCGTAGGTCCGCCGTCCTTCGGAGACTCCGTCGGCGAGAACGCCGAGATCGGGCGCAAGCAGAATGATGTCGGCGGCTTCGCGTGCAACGTCGGTTCCGCCCTCGACGGATAATCCAACGTCGGCAGCGTGTATGGCCGTAGCATCGTTGATTCCGTCACCGAGGAACCCCACCGTATTGCCGCTCAAGCGCAGCACGCGAACGATCCGACCTTTCTGCTCCGGCGAGATGCGGACAAAGAGGTCTGTTGCGACCGCGCGGTCTGCCAAAGCCCGATCGGTCAGCGTATCTATTTCATCGCCTGTGAGAATGCCACGCGCCGGTATGCCCAACATCTCGACCAAATGCGAAACGACTGGCGCGGCATCTCCAGAAACGATCTTCACGCTTATGCCGGCGTTGACGAGACGCGCAACGGCGTCGCGCGCGGTTGCCTTTGGCGGGTCGAGAAAAGCGGCGCATCCGATAAACGTCAGAGCTACCTCGTCCTCAGGCACTACCCTGGTGCAATCGGGGCTCATTGTCCGTTGTGCGACTCCGAGGAGACGCAAACCCTCACGGCTTTTATTCTCGATAAGCTCGAGAATTTTCTGACGCGTTGCATTATCCAATGGCACGGCCTTTCCATCGGACCGTTCCATATTCGCGCACAGAGCGAGAAGCGCTTCCGGCGCGCCTTTCGTAATCATCTGGCGCTCGTCGCGTCGACCAACGAGCACCGAAGCACGTCGACGCCCGAAATCGAAGGGTGCGTCGTCGACGTGGTTCCAACTATTGTTGGATTTGGGCGCGCCGGCAAGGATCGCATCGTCAAGATTGCTGCGCATACCGCTCGCGAAGCGGCTGTTGAGCTGAACAAGCTCCGCGACACGTTCGCTTTCGCGGCCATCCGCATCGAAATTACCAACGTGCGCGATCTTTGCTTCTGTCAGCGTTCCCGTCTTGTCTGTGCACAGGACATTCATTGCACCGAGATCATGAATAGCCGAGAGGCGCTTGACGACAACCCGGCGTTCCGACATCCGCACGGCACCGCGTGCCAACGTCACCGTCATGATCATCGGGAGCAACTCCGGTGTCAGGCCTACGGCCAACGCGACAGCAAACATGAAGCTCTCCAGCGAAAGGCCATGCCTGACGAGCTGTGTCAGGAGAACGAAAAGCACCAAGAACGCTGTGAGCCGAAGAATGAGAACACCGAGTCCGTGCAAACCGCGCTCGAAGCTCGTCGGCGCCTCTCTCGTCTGAACCGAGGCCGCAATTGCACCGAAGCTCGTTTTTCCACCGATACGCTGGACCAACATCACGGCTTCGCCGCCGACGATCGTGGTTCCGGCAAACAGCGCATTATTGGCGTCCGCGATCGACGGAGATTTTGACAATTCCGGCGACTTCTCGACCGGGTAAGGCTCGCCTGTCAGGATTGCTTCATTGACGAGGGCGCCACGGCTTGTGAGGACGATGCCATCAGCCGGAACCAAATCGCCACCGCGCAATTCAACGACATCCCCGCGCACGATGTCTCGAACCGGAAGCTCAACAGGAAGTCCGTCGCGGTGCACCGTCGTGGTGACTGCAATCGAACGCTGCAGCGCGGCGATCGTGGACTCGGCCTTATGTTCCTGGACGACATCGAGCACGATTGACAGCGCAACGATTAGGACAATGACGACGAAGCTTCGCCAATCGCCCGTGGCGCCGGAAATTGCGGCGGAGATCAGCAGGATGGCAACCAATGGTTCAGCGACGCGGCGCGCCATCTTTGCGATGAGATTTTGGTGCCGATGCGTGTCGATGACATTCGGACCATCGCGTGCGAGCCGTTCTGCAGCTTCGGCGGAGGTCAATCCCTGGCGCCGGCTCGCGAGCACACACATCGCCTCGCCGATGGGTACAAGCCAGAACGCTTGTGGTTCCCTGGACTTTGGACTCTGAAACGAAGAACCGGTATGAATTGTCATCGACCGACCCGGAAATTCTTGACCCCTGACCAGGCGATGCAATGACAAAGCTCCTCGCGCTCGTGCGGTGTCGATGCAGCGTAGGTCGCCCTGGCATTATTGAAGGTCGTTCGAAAGATTTCCTGCGCACGCCCCGGAAGGCGCCGCGATCGCGGCGATGGCGGCAGGTCTTCTAGACTTTGGAACGGCATCATGACCTCCACAGAGATCGCCGCGGATGCGAAACCTGACCGGATCAGCAACGCCGGTGCCACCAGAAGACGCCATAAAAGGTGGCGCTAGATGATGATTACGTCCTCGATAAGAGAGGCGATTTCGTTATTGGGAACGTGGGTCAGATCTTTATCGATCTCTGCGATTATTTTATCTCGGACCTCAGCTTTGATCATTTTTCGGAGGTTCCCAAGCATGACGGGCGGCGCAACCACAACCAATCGATCGAAGTCGTCCTTTGCCAAATGGTCAGCGAGCATGGTTGCGAGTTGGCTGGCGAACAAAGCTTCCAGTGCAGTATGCGGATCGCTCCGAGGTTCGACAGCGTGGCGGGCGTGCCCGACAGATTCGTAAACCCGGCCGGGAGCATCTCTGCCGAGTTCGTGGCTCGGCGGATTGGAGAGGCACGACTGCGATCCAGTGACTAAGTGCAAGCCTTGTCGCTTTCCGGTCGTTTCCAGAATGCGCGCCCTGCCTCCGTCCGCGACCAGTATCCACGTTCTTGTGTGTTTCATATCACAACTATATGTTCTTTTGCTTTCCAACATTTTGGCCGAGTAATCAAAAACTGCTTTGATCGAGATCAGTTCGATGAATTGATCTCGATCATGCAGGAAGGTGCGCTGGCAATGTGTCTGCTAAAGTGCGTTTTGCTGATTACCCAACCGCATGCGCTGAAACGAACAAAAAGGGTCGGTCTATGCTGCAGGCAATCCTCGAATCCGCGGCTGCTGCAATATTGGCAATCGATGATAGAGGCCGGATAAAGACCGTAAATCCTGCTGCCGAGCGCATGTTCGGCTACACGTCGGACGAAATGCTCGGCCGCAACGTCAACATATTGATGCCGGAACCGTACCGCACGCAGCATGACCACTATATGGAACGCTATCTGCAGACGGGAAAAAAGCGGATCATAGGCATCGGTCGAGAGGTCGAGGGCCAGCGTAAGGACGGAACGATTTTTCCGATTCACCTCGCCGTTGGGGAGTTCAAGGTCGCTGGTGAGCGCTTTTTCTCCGGCATCATCACCGATCTCAGCTCGCACGCTCGGCTGCAGGCGGAGATAGACCGCCAATCATTGCTGTTTCAGGCTGTATTTGATCATGTCCCTGAGGCGCTTGTCGTCTCCGAACCAGAAGGCGCCATTGTCCTCACCAATCCGGCTGCCGAGCGCATGTTTGGCTACAGCGCGAGCGAGGTAGCTCGACTCGATTGGATAGAGCTTTTTCACGAGCAGCCCGACAAGAAGAAACTTGAACAGGATTTAGCCAGGGGAAGCGATGGTGTTTCCATTTCAGGGGTGCTCCGCCGCAAGAATGGACGCACGTTTCCGGCACAAGGACATATCGCGATTATTAGAGCTGCCGACCACACACAGATGACCGTCGTTAGCCTTTTCCGCGATGTCACCGATGAGATTAAGCGAAGAGAAGGTTCTTTGAGGCTTCAGAAACTCGAGGCCATTGGGCAACTGACAGGAGGCATTGCCCATGACTTCAATAATTTGCTGACGATCATTTCGGGCAATCTCGAGCTATTGGAAG
>JAICLG010000089.1 GCA_025927515.1 Hyphomicrobium sp. | reverse complement strand
CGCGCCAGCTACGTGTTCAATTCCTCGATCGAAGGCATCGAGCAGGCCGATGCAATTCTGATTGTCGGTTCCAATCCGCGGCTTGAAGCGCCGGTGCTCAATTCGCGCATCCGCAAGCGCTGGCGGTCGGCACAGACGACCATCGCGCTCATCGGCAAGAAGGTCGATCTGACCTATCCTTATGGATATCTCGGTGCCGGGCCAGAGACGCTGGCCGAGCTCGCAAGTGGAAAACATCCATTTGCCGAGGCGTTGAAAAATGCGAAGCGGCCGATGGTGATCGTCGGACAAGGCGCTTACGCGCGCCCCGACGGGCTGGCGGTGCTATCGCTCGCGGCGCGTATCGCAATCGCTGCATCAGCAAATAAAGACGCGGCATGGAACGGCTTCAATGTGCTCCATACGACGGCGGCGCGTGTCGCCGGCCTCGATCTGGGGTTCGTGCCGGGCAAGGGCGGCAAGGATGCAGCTGGCATTCTCAGCTCGGGGATGGAGTTCGTTTATCTGCTCGGCGCCGACGAATGCGATCTCTCGCATCTCGGCTCTGCTTTCGTCGTCTATCAGGGCAGCCACGGAGACCGGGGTGCGGAACGCGCCGACGTCATTCTTCCGGGAGCGGCCTACACCGAGAAGTACGTAACGTACGTCAATACCGAGGGTCGTGCGCAACAGACGGTCAAGGCGGCGTTCTCGCCGGGTAGCGCCAAGGAAGACTGGACGATCGTTCGGGCGCTTTCGGCGCGAGCCGGTGCGACGCTTCCGTACGATACGTTGAAGGAGCTTCGGTCAGCGATGTACCGAGCCGCTCCGCAGCTCGCGGCCGTCGATTCCGTCGAGGCGCGTGCGGTGTCGGGCCTCGAAACGCTGGCCAAGCTCTCGGGGCAGACGACAGCTACGCCGTTTGCTTCGGCAATCGGCGACTTCTATTTCACGAACGCGATCGCGCGGGCGTCGGCCGTCATGGCGGGAATGAGCGCGCTCAGAAGCAATCGCGAACAGAAACTCAGCGCGGCGGAATAGGGAACGATGCTCGAGACGCTGCAGACATTTATGACGGATTACGGCTGGAACCTGCTGATTCTTATCGGCTGGTCGTTGCTGACGCTCGTCGTGCTTCTGGTCATCATTGCCTTTCTGCTGCTGATGGACCGGAAGGTCTGGGCCGCTGTGCAGATGCGGCGCGGCCCCAATGTCGTCGGACCGTTCGGGCTTCTGCAGTCGTTTGCGGACCTTTTGAAGTTCGTGCTGAAAGAGCCTGTCATTCCTTCGGGTTCAGACAAGGTCTTGTTCCTGCTCGCGCCACTTGCGACGGCGCTGTGCGCGCTTTCGGCGTGGGCCGTTATTCCGGTCAACGAGAACAGCTGGGGAAAATGGGTCGTTTCCGACATGAACGTCGGCATTCTCTATCTGCTGGCGATCTCGTCGCTCGGTGTTTATGGCGTCATCATGGGCGGCTGGGCGTCGAACTCGAAATACCCGTTCATGGGTAGCCTCAGGTCGGCGGCTCAGATGGTTTCGTACGAAGTGTCGATCGGCTTCATCATCATTTGCGTGCTGCTATGCGTCGGCTCGTTGAACATGACCGATATCGTCAACGCGCAGAAGACGGGGATCGGAACGCGTCTCGGCCTCACGAGTTCGCTGCTCGATTGGCATTGGCTGACGCTCTTTCCAGTCTTCATAATGTTCTATGTTTCGGCGTTGGCTGAAACCAACCGTCCGCCGTTCGATCTCGTCGAGGCGGAGTCGGAACTCGTGGCGGGATTTATGGTCGAATACTCGTCGACCCCTTATCTGCTCTACATGCTCGGTGAATACGTCGCGATCACCACGATGTGCGCGCTGACCACGATCCTGTTTCTCGGCGGCTGGCTGCCGCCGCTCGACGTTTGGCCACTGAACGCGGTTCCGGGCATCTTCTGGTTTGCGATCAAGGTGGTCCTGATGTTCTTCATGTTCGCGATGGCGAAGGCGATCGTTCCGCGTTATCGCTACGACCAACTCATGCGGCTCGGATGGAAAGTCTTTCTGCCGCTCTCGCTCGTAATGGTTATTTTGACGGCCGCGGTGCTGCGGTTTGGGGGCTTTCTGGCATGAACGTCGCGCGTGCAACCAAGTCCCTGTTCCTCACGGAATTCTTCGCAGCGTTCGTCCTGACGATGCGCTATTTCTTCGCGCCGAAGAAGACGCTGAACTATCCCTACGAAAAAGGCCCGCTGTCTCCGCGGTTTCGCGGCGAGCATGCGCTCAGGCGCTACCCGAACGGGGAAGAGCGCTGCATCGCCTGCAAGCTGTGCGAGGCGATCTGCCCGGCGCAGGCGATCACCATCGAGGCCGGGCCGCGGCGCAATGACGGCACGCGGCGGACGACGCGTTATGACATCGATATGACGAAGTGCATTTATTGCGGGCTCTGTCAGGAAGCGTGCCCCGTCGATGCGATCGTCGAAGGACCGAATTTCGAATTTGCGACAGAGACGCGAGAAGAGCTGTTCTATGACAAGGAACGTCTGCTCGCGAACGGTGATCGTTGGGAGCGCGAGATCGCGAAGAACATCGCGCTCGATGCGAAATATCGATAACACCCCCTTGCGGGGGTAACAGAAAGAACGACGGACGATGGCTGCGGCGGGCTTTTTCTATCTATTTGCGGTATTGGCGGTCGCCTCTGGAGCGATGGTCATCCTTGCGAAGAATCCCGTGCATGCCGTGCTTTTTCTGATCCTCTCGTTCTTCAACGCGGCGGGGTTGTTCGTTCTGCTCGGAGCGGAATTCCTCGCGATGCTGCTGGTCATCGTGTACGTCGGCGCGGTGTCCGTGCTGTTTCTCTTCGTCGTGATGATGCTCGATGTCGATTTCGCGGCGCTCAAAGCGGGCTTCATCAACAATGCGAAGATCGGCGCGCTGGTCGGCGGCGTCGTTCTTGCCG
The DNA here is from genome assembly GCA_025927515.1 of Hyphomicrobium sp. Lineage (GTDB taxonomy): Bacteria > Pseudomonadota > Alphaproteobacteria > Rhizobiales > Hyphomicrobiaceae > Hyphomicrobium_B. Next base: position 7,853 of record JAICLG010000089.1, on the reverse strand, counting down.
AGCTTGTCGCGCTCTTCAGCTATCGCGGATTGGCCCTGGCGCCGACGCTCAGCGCCGCTTCGCCGATACCGGCTGCGAGCTCGGGCATTACCAACACGCAGGCCTTGGGCGATATCATCTACACGAAGTACGTTTTCTTCTTCCAAAGTGCCGGACTGATCCTGCTCGTCGCGATGATCGGCGCCATCGTGCTGACGCTCAAGCATCGCGCGGGCGTCAAGCGGCAATCCATTTCGGAGCAGGTTGCGCGCACGGCGAAGGCACTCGAAGTCGTCAAAGTGCCGAGCGGCGGATCGGTTATCCCGGCCGCTAAACATCCGGAGGCAGCGGAATGACCATTGGGCTCGGGCATTATCTAACGGTCGCGGCGTGCCTGTTTACGCTCGGCATCTTCGGCATCTTCATTAATCGCAAGAACGTCATCGTCATCCTGATGTCGATCGAGCTGATCCTGCTCGCCGTCAACATCAACCTCGTCGCGTTCTCGCATTTCAACGGCGACCTCGTCGGGCAGGTGTTCGCGCTGTTCGTGCTGACGGTCGCGGCGGCCGAGTCTGCCGTCGGTCTCGCGATCATCGTCGTCTACTTCCGCAATCGCGGTTCGATCGCGGTCGAAGACGTCAACATGATGAAGGGCTAAGACAGGACGAACATGATCTACGCAGCTATCGTTCTCCTGCCGCTCGCCGGTGCGCTGATCGCTGGCCTTTTCGGCCGCGTCATCGGCGACCGTCCGAGCGAGATTATCACGACGTCGTTTTTGTTTCTGGCGGCGGCTTTGGCGTGGATCGTTTTCTTCCAGGTCGCTCTCGGACACGAGACGCATACGATTACGCTGTTTCGCTGGATCACTTCCGGGGAGCTCGATACGTCGTGGGCGCTCAAGGTCGATACGTTGACGGCAGTGATGCTCGTCGTGGTGACGACAGTGTCGTCGCTCGTGCATCTCTATTCCATCGGCTACATGCACGAGGACGACTCGCGGACGCGCTTTTTCGCATATCTCTCGCTTTTCACCTTCGCTATGCTGACGCTGGTGACGAGCGACAACCTCGTGCAGATGTTCTTCGGCTGGGAGGGCGTGGGACTCGCCTCCTACCTGCTGATCGGCTTCTGGTATAAAAAGCCTGCCGCCAATGCCGCGGCGATCAAGGCTTTCGTCGTCAACCGCGTTGGCGATTTCGGATTTGCCCTCGGCATCTTCGGGCTTTTCTACGTTTTCCGGACGGTGAATTTCGAAGCGATCTTCGCGGCGGCTCCAGGGGCTGCCGGAAAGACATTCCTGTTTGCGGGGTACAATGTCGATATTCTGACGACGCTGTCGCTGCTCCTCTTCATGGGAGCGATGGGCAAGTCGGCGCAGTTTCTGCTGCACACGTGGCTGCCGGACGCCATGGAAGGTCCGACGCCGGTTTCGGCGCTGATCCACGCCGCGACGATGGTGACGGCTGGCGTGTTCATGGTGGCGCGGTTATCGCCGATCTTCGAGTTCGCGCCGGATGCGCTCAAGTTCGTGACGATGATCGGCGCGGTAACGGCGTTCTTTGCCGCGACGGTTGCCTTGGTGCAAAACGACATCAAGCGCGTCGTCGCCTATTCGACGTGCTCGCAGCTTGGGTACATGTTCGTTGCTTGCGGCATCGGTGCCTACGGCGCCGGCATCTTTCATTTGTTCACGCACGCGTTCTTCAAGGCCCTGTTGTTCCTGGGCTCCGGCTCGGTGATCCACGCGATGCATCACGAGCAGGATATGCGGGCGATGGGCGGCTTGCGGAAGAAGATCCCGTGGACGTTCGCCGCGATGGTGATCGGCACGCTGGCAATTACGGGTGTCGGCATCCCGCATGTGACGGGCTTTGCGGGATTTTACTCGAAGGATGCGATCATCGAAGCGGCCTATGCTGCGAACACGCCGAACAATTACGCGTTCTGGCTTCTCGTTATCGGCGCACTGATGACGGCATTTTATTCATGGCGGCTGATCTTCATGACGTTCTACGGCGAGACACGGGCCGATCATCACACCTATGAGCACGCGCACGAGAGCCCCGCGACCATGATGGTGCCCCTGGCGGTGCTGTCGATCGGTGCGACATTCGCCGGCGTCGTGTTCATAAGCTACTTCGTGGGATCGAACGAGCAGGCGTTCTGGGGCAGCGCGATTTTCCGAGGCGAGCACAATCATATCCTCCACAACATGGAGGAGGTGCCGGGCTGGGTCGGCCTGTCGTCGTTCGTTGCGATGCTGATAGGGTTCGTGATCGCTTGGGTCTATTACATCGCGGCGCCCTGGCTGCCGGCCGCAACGGCGCGCGCCTTCAGGCCGCTTTATCTTTTCCTGCTCAACAAGTGGTATTTCGACGAGCTTTACGACTTCATCTTCGTGCGCCCGGCGTTCGCCATCGGACGGTTTTTGTGGAAGGGCGGTGACGGAGCGGTGATCGACGGTGCGATCGACGGCACGGCTGCAGGGGTCGGCCGCGTCACGGCACGCGTGGTCAGGCTTCAGACCGGCTATCTCTATCACTATGCCTTCGCGATGCTGGTCGGTGTCGCGGCGATCCTGACGTGGCTCACCTACAACGGGCTTTTCGGCGGGGCGCTGAAATGAACAACATCCTTTCGGTCGTCACCTTCCTGCCGCTGGTCGGGGCGCTTCTGATCGCGGCGCAGAACGCGGACGCAAAGAGAAACGTGCGCTGGATCGCGCTCTGGACCACGCTCGTCACGTTCTTCGTTTCGCTTCTTCTCTGGTGGAACTTCGATACGACGACGGCTGGTTTCCAGTTCGTCGAGGAACATGCTTGGCTCGGGCCGCTGAAGTATAAGATGGGTGTCGACGGCATCTCGATGCTGTTCATCATCCTGACGACGTTCCTGATGCCGTTGTGTATCCTCGCGAGCTGGGTATCGATCCAGGATCGCGTCAAGGAATACATGATCGCGTTCCTTGTCCTCGAGACGCTGATGCTCGGCGTCTTCAGCGCGCTCGACATGGTGCTGTTCTATCTGTTCTTCGAGGGCGGCCTCATTCCGATGTTCATCATCATCGGCGTGTGGGGCGGGAAACGCCGCGTCTACGCGAGCTTCAAGTTCTTCCTCTACACGCTGCTCGGCTCGGTGCTGATGCTGCTCGCGATGATGGCGATGTACTGGCACGCTGGCACGACGGACATTCCGACGCTATTGCAGACGAAGTTCCCGCCGGAGATGCAAACGTGGCTTTGGGTTGCGTTCTTCGCGTCGTTCGCCGTGAAGATGCCGATGTGGCCGGTGCATACGTGGCTGCCGGATGCGCACGTCGAAGCGCCGACCGCCGGATCGGTCATCCTTGCCGGTATTCTTTTGAAGATGGGCGGCTACGGATTCCTCCGGTTTTCGCTGCCGATGTTCCCGAATGCGTCGGCCGATCTGGCGCCCTTCATTTTCACGCTGTCGATCGTTGCGATCATCTACACGTCGCTCGTGGCGCTCGTGCAGGAGGATATGAAGAAGCTCATTGCGTATTCGTCCGTTGCGCATATGGGCTACGTGACGATGGGCATTTTCACGGGCTCGCAGCAGGGCCTCGACGGCGCGATCTTCCAGATGCTGTCGCACGGACTCGTGTCGTCGGCGCTGTTCCTGTGCGTCGGCGTTATCTACGATCGCATGCACACCCGCGAGATCGCAGCATATGGCGGTCTCGTCGAGCGAATGCCGAAATACGCCGTCGCCTTCATGGTGTTTACGATGGCCAACGTCGGGCTGCCGGGGACGAGCGGATTCATCGGCGAGTTCTTGACGCTGCTGTCCGCCTTCAAGGCGAACACGTGGGTTGCAATCCTGGCGACGACCGGCGTCATCCTGTCTGCGGCCTACGCTCTTTATCTCTATCGCCGGATCATCTTCGGGGCGCTTGAGAAGGCCAATCTCCGAAGCATACTCGATCTCTCGCCGCGCGAGGTCGCAATCCTGGCGCCGCTTATCCTGCTCACCATCTTCTACGGGTTCTATCCGGCGCCCGTGCTCGACGTGACGGCAACGTCGGTGAAGAACCTCGTGCAGAACTATCAATCGGCACAGCTAACGTCGGCCGCGGCGCTGGTACCGTAAGGACTTTGATCGATGGACAGCGCGTTACTCCACACGATTTTGCCCGAGCTGATCCTAGCTGTGGGCGCTCTTGCGCTCCTCATGGTCGGCGTCTTTTCGTCGAACGGAGAAGCGGCGGGCCGTCTTGTCGGCTGGCTGGCGATTGCCGTCTTCGTCGCCGCCATCATCGCCATTTTGGAGCAGAGCGGTGTATCGAGCGTATTTGAAAGCGCGTTCGTCTCCGATCCTCTAACGCGCTTTTTCAAGATCGTGATCCTGGTGGCCGCCGTTCTGTCGCTGCTGCTGACATTCGACGACTTCGGGCGCATCAAGCTGATGCTTTTCGAATATCCGGTGCTGATGATCCTGGCCGCGGTCGGGATGCTGATGATGGTTTCGGCGAACGATCTCATCGCTCTCTACCTTGGGCTCGAATTGCAGAACCTGGCGCTCTATGTCATCGCCGCATTCAGACGCGACAACATCCGGTCGAGCGAAGCCGGTCTCAAGTATTTCGTGCTGAGTGCGCTGGCGTCCGGGTTGCTTCTCTATGGCGCGTCGATGCTTTACGGCGTGACGGGGTCGACCGGCTATGTCGCGATTGCGGCGGCGTCGAGAGTTCCGGAAATGGCATCGAACATCGGTTTGATGGTCGGCCTCGTGTTCGTGCTGGTCGGTATAGCGTTCAAGATCGCGGCCGTTCCCTTCCATATGTGGACGCCTGACGTCTATCAGGGTGCGCCGACGCCGGTGACGACGTTTCTGGCCAGCGCCTCCAAGGTTGCCGCAATGGCGATGATCGTGCGGTTCACGCAGGCGGCGCTGCCCGGCATTTCTGGAGAATGGCGGCAGATCATCATTTTCCTCTCGATAGCCTCGATGGCGCTCGGTGCATTTGGTGCGATCGGGCAGACGGATATCAAACGCCTGCTCGCCTATTCCGCTATCGGGCATGTCGGGTTCGCGCTCATCGGGCTTGCAGCGAACAACACCGAAGGCACGGCCGGAGTGCTGATCTATCTCGCCATCTACGTGGGGATGACGCTCGGCACCTTTGCCTGTGTCCTGGCGATGCGACGCAACGGCGGTAACGTTGAAAACATCGAGGACCTCTCGGGCCTCGCCAAGACCGACCTGACGTATGCTTCGATCCTCGGAATGCTGATGTTCTCGCTTGCCGGCATTCCGCCTCTCGCGGGTTTCTGGGCAAAGTGGTACGTTTTTCTTCCCGCCATTAAAGCCGGCCTCTATCCGCTTGCCGTCATCGGCGTCGTGACCAGTGTTGTCGGCGCCTTCTATTATCTGCGGATCGTGAAGATCATGTTCTTTGACGATGCGACGGAAGCTTTCCTGCCGCGCGAGAACAAAACTTCCGTGGTGATGGGCCTTTCGGCGGCGTTCATCCTTCTGTTCGTGCTGCCGTACGTTGGGGGGACGCTGGTTGATGCTGCGAGCGCTGCGGCGGCTGTTTTAGCGCCGCTGCAGACGCTTTAGCAGAACGATGGCCGGGCCCTCGGCACCCCGCATCATCCGCGTCAGCGAGACGGGTTCGACGAACGCAGACGCAATGCGGCTGGCGCTGAAGGGCGAGGAACTACCGCTCTGGGTGGTCGCTGATCAGCAGACGGCCGGACGCGGCCGCGCGGGCCGGGCCTGGGTGTCGCCGCAGGGTAATCTCTACGCCAGCGTGGCGTTTTGCTGTGCCGCCTCAATGGAAAAAGCGGGACAATTGTCACTCGTTGCCGGAATCTCGCTTTTCGAGGCTATTCGCATAAAGACGGATCTTGCGCCGGATGCCGGACTTCGCCTCAAATGGCCCAACGACATTTTGATGGGGGCCGCCAAGATGGGGGGCATTCTGGTCGAGAGCACTTCGGCGCGCGGAAGCCCCGGATTTCTCGCCATCATCGGTTTCGGCCTGAACGTTCGGAGCGCGCCTGATGATCTCGGCCGCGCGGTAACCGCGCTCGGCCGTCATGGCGAAGTCCCTATGCCGGACGTGCTCGGTGCGGCGCTTGCGGACCAAACTCAGCATTGGCTCGATCTTTGGAATAGCGGCGAAAATTTCGCCGCCGTCCGGCAAGCCTGGATGGACCGCGCCGGAGCGCTCGGCGAGCCGATCACCGTCAATTCGACCGAGGGGCCGGTGTCTGGCTCGTACCGCGGGCTTTCCGAGACGGGAGCGTTGCTGGCCGAAATCGACGGAGTGGTTCGGGAGATCAATTACGGCGATGTGGCGCTCGGTGTTGCGTCCGCAGATGATGGGGATGCATGAGCGAGCGCGGTAGGCCAATCCAGAAATCGGAGAGAAGCAAAGCCGACGAATTCGTGTTCCTGGCGCTCGGCGGCCTCGGCGAAATCGGCATGAACACGTACCTTTACGGCTATGGTCCGCCGCGCGCGCGCTCATGGCTTATGGTCGATCTCGGCATCACGTTCCCGCACGAGTCGGAGCCCGGCGCAGATGTCGTGCTGCCGGATCTACGCTACATCGTCGCCGATCGGAAAAATCTTGTCGGCCTGGTGCTGACGCACGCGCATGAGGATCACATCGGCGCGGTGCTCGATCTCTGGCCGTCGCTTGAGTGTCCGATTTTCGCGACGCCGTTCACGGCCGGCATGGTCAAAACAAAAGCCGGGGAGGCGGGCAAGACGGCTCTGCCGATCCGCACGGTTCCTCTCGGGGGACGTTTCAAAGCCGGTGTTTTCGATATCGAATTCGTCGGGCTCACGCATTCCATTCCAGAGCCCAACGGCATTGCCATCCGCACGCCGGCGGGGCTGGTGTTTCACACCGGCGATTGGAAGTTCGACGCGACGCCTGTGGTCGGCAAGGCCCACGATGTCGCAAAACTTCAGGCTCTCGGCGACGAAGGCGTGCTCGCCATCGTTGGGGATTCAACAAATGCGATGCGCGAGGGCCGCTCGGCTTCGGAAGCGGATGTGGCGCGATCGCTGATAAAGATCGTCTCGGACGCTCCGCGCTGTGTCGCCGTCACGCTGTTTGCTTCGAACGTCGCGCGTATTCTTTCGGTCGCAGAGGCATCGCACAAGTCGGGCCGTACGCTCGTCGTCGCCGGCCGGGCGCTTCATCGCATCATCGAGATCGCGATCGAGACGGGCTATCTGCCCGAGAATTTCACCTATCTCGATCAGCAGCGGTTTCAGGATTTGCCGCGCAACAAGGTGCTCGTTCTTTGCACCGGCAGTCAGGGAGAGACGCGCGCCGCCGTCGCGCGCATCGCCGAGGACGAGCATTCCGACATTTCCCTCGATAAGGGCGACATCATTATCTTTTCGTCGCGCACGATCCCCGGAAACGAGAAAGCCGTCGGCCGCGTTCAAAACGCTTTCGCGCGCCGCGGCGTCGATATCGTGACGGATGCGGAAGCGCTGGTGCATGTCACAGGCCATCCGCGCCGGGACGAACTGAAAGACATGTATGCGTGGCTGCGGCCGAAAATTGCCGTCCCGATGCATGGCGAGGCGCGTCACCTACAGGAGCACGGCAAGCTCGCCCGCGCGTGCGGCGTCAATCAGACGTTCACGATCGTCGACGGCGAAATGCTGAAGATATGGCCGGATCCCGCCGGCGTTATCGACGAAGCGCCCGTCGGGCGGCTCTACCGGGACGGCAATCTCATCGTTCCGGGTGCCGAAGGTCCGGTCAAGGCGCGGCGCAAGCTGTCTTTCGTCGGAGTGGCGGTCGTCTCGCTGGTCCTCTCGCGTCGAGGCGAGGTGCTTGGCGAACCGGGCCTCGTTCTCGAAGGCGTTCCGCT
>JAICLG010000392.1 GCA_025927515.1 Hyphomicrobium sp. | reverse complement strand
GGAACTGGCACGCCTCGGAGGTGGAGAGGTCGCCTACATCAAGACGCTGACCTCGGACGAAGCGATCAACATGTTCCCGCAGATCGAAGGCCTTCCGAAGGGCATTCCACTCTTCTCGCTGCACGCAGCCGACGGCACACCGATCGCGCTGACGGACACGCTTCAGGCCGCGATTGGCCACGCCCATGAAGATGAGCTGGCGATTGCGCCGCTGAATTAGTGAGAGGCCGACCATCTTCGACCTGATGCCGAATTATTGCCGGGCCGCCTGACTTCTGTCGGGCGGCTCGATGCGTTCAGGGATCCTAAATTCGGTAACTCGCGTACTGCCCCTTGGGCTTGAAGCGTTCAAGATATTCCGGAACGATCGCCTCGATGGAAGCTGGCTGCGAAACCCCCAGCGCTGCGAGCGTACGCCCTTCGCGATTGGCCGCGTCTGAAACCACATTGTCGATCTTCAGAAGCCGCAGCTGATCGAGCGTGATGGGCCGAATCGAATTCGGAAGCGGAGACGTCAATGCCGCCTGGATCTGCATCAGCCAGAACGGCAGCGGCAACAGCAATCGCCGGCGACCGGCATAGCGCAGCGTCGCTTCGAGAATGTCTCGGAACGTCACGATCTCCGGTCCGCCGATTTCATAGATCGTCCCAGGCGTGCCGAAGTCGATCGCCGCATTGGCCGTGGCTTCCCCAAGATCTCCGGAAAAAACCGGCTGGAATTTTGTATGCCCGCCGCCAATTAGCGGCAGAACGGGACTGACGCGTGCGAGCGCCGCGAAACGGTTGAAAAAGCGGTCTTCTGGCCCAAACACGATCGAAGGCCGCAGAATGATCGCCGACGGAAATTCAGCAAGAACAGCTTGCTCACCCTTCGCCTTTGTCGCCGCGTAGCGCGACTGCGATTGGCTGTCGGCGCCGATTGCTGAAATGTGGACGAAACGCCGGGCGCCGGCCTCACGAGCCGCCTTCGCTGCGCGCCGCGCACCCTCGACATGCACGGCTTCGAACGTCTGCGCGCCTTCGGGAGCCAGAATGCCGACCGCGTTGATTACCGTCTCCGCGCCCTCGACTGCGCGCACGACGGAATCCGAGAACCGCAGATTGGACTGAACGGCATGGATCTGCCCGACGACGCCCATGGGTTGCAGATAGCCCGCGAGCTCCGGCCGCCGCACGGCCGCCCGTACCCGATAATCGCGGCGCGCCAGGAACCAGACGATCTGCCGTCCAATAAACCCGGAGCCCCCGAAGACCGTCGCAAGCTTACCGTTCCCCGCCATGTCTCACCTCGATTTCGCCGTAGGCTTCGCTGTGTCGACGGTCTACCGGGCTCGCGTCGCGATGTGAAGCCAGGGTGCTGATTCTGACACAGCCGACGCGTCGCGGGGGAGCAGCAGCCGCAGCAATTGACTTCCGGCCGCGCACAATCTACCTGACAGTCCAAGCCCAGATGGCGGAATTGGTAGACGCACTGCTTTCAGGTAGCAGCGCTCACAAGGCGTGGAGGTTCGAGTCCTCTTCTGGGCACCATCAAATCCATTTTTACAAATGATAGCGACGGTTGGCCACCGAAGTCGCTCACAGATAAGCGTTCAGCTCAAAAGCTGAAGCCCGGTCGCCTTAGTCGCATCTCTCGACAATCGATCGCGTGTTCAAGCCCAGTCTACGAGACGGGGCGATGCTTCTTCTTATGAGAGGATTTTGACGCAGGCTTATGTGCGCCGTTTAATTTCGCCGAACCGGCGTGAGGGCTGGGACCGTCGGGATGCGCTTTCGGCGCATCACTCTTGGGATGGGCGCCGCCGGGTTTGCCTTTATTTTTATCTCGCCACGGCGCCTTGCCACGCGCAGCTTTTTTAGGGTCGAACGAGGTTGGAGCTTTTGCCTCGGCGTCTTTCCACTTGCGGGCTGCGTGCGCCGACTTGTCCCGCACACCAGCATCGT
>JAICLG010000242.1 GCA_025927515.1 Hyphomicrobium sp. | reverse complement strand
GCATTTTTCTTCGATACCTCGGGCGCGCAATTCGCGACGATGGAAATCTACGTCGAGCGCGAGACGGGCGGTCTTCAGGCGCTGCTCAACCGCATCATCACGGGCGCATCAATCAAAGTCGAGATGCTCAATCAGACGGTGATACTGACCGGCACGGTCAAGAGCCCCGTTGATTCAACCCGCGCCGGAGACATCGCGGCACAGTTTATTTCGCAGCAACTCGTCAGCTCCACAAGCAAGGTGAAGGAAGGAGTTGCGCTATCGGAAACGCAGACAAATCAGGTCAAGCAATCCGTCATCAATATGCTCACGGTGGAAGCCGAAGAGCAGGTGATGCTCAAGGTCACGGTCGCCGAGGTTAAGCGGACGCTGCTGAAGCAATTGGGTGTCAATCTCGGTGGCATGCTGCAATCGGGCAGTTTCACTACGACGTTACTGACCGCGAATGCATTTCCGATCAGCTCCGCACAAGGATTGGGTTCTCTTCCGACCTTCGGCGTCAGCACGGCTGCGAGTGCTGCATGTGCCATAGGTAAGGTGTGCGCCTTCAATCCCGGCCCTGCCGATGGTTCGTTTGGCAACAGCGGTCTGGTCTCGGGCTGGGGCAACAGCCAAAACAACATTCAATCGGCGATCCGGGCGCTGGAGCGCGACGGTTTGATCCGCACGCTCGCAGAACCGAACCTCACGGCGATCTCGGGCGAGCCCGCCGAATTTCTCGCCGGCGGTGAAGTTCCCTACGTCACTGGCGTCGATACCCAGACGGGCGTCAGTTCCGTGGCATTCAAGAAGTTTGGCGTGCAGTTGAGCTTCACGCCCGTGGTTCTCACCGAAGGCCGCATCAGCCTGAAGATCGATACGAGCGTCAGCGATATCTCGGGGTTCGTTGCCAACAATCCGATCTTCGATACGCGTCAGGCGAAGACGGTCGTCGAGTTGCCGTCCGGCGGTTCGCTAGCGCTTGCGGGCCTCATCTCGACGAAGACGCAGCAGAACATCGACGGACTGCCCGGAGCCAAGGACATTCCGATTCTCGGTACGCTCTTTCGCAGCCGCGATTTCCAGAATGAAGAGTCGGAGCTCGTGGTCATCGTCACGCCCTATCTCGTGCGCCCGGTTGCGCGCCAGCAACTCGCGACGCCTGCTGATGGTCTCTATCCCGCGACCGATCTCAAAGCGGATTTTCTCGGTCACCTTAATCGGATCTACGGCAGGGGCGAGGTCGCGCCTTCCGGCGGTCTGAAGGGCGACTACGGCTTCATCGTCGAATAGCCAGGTTCCGGAGACGCATCATGCAGATCGAAAATACGATACTCCGCGGACCGGGAAAGACGCCGTTCGGCTTCGCAAACATTCTGATGCTCGTCGCCCTTTCCGTCGTAATGGCGGGCTGCGAGCATGATCAGATCGGTCCGCAGGTGGCAGGCTGGCAGCTTGTCGATCCCGAACAGCGCCATCCCATTCTTGTGTCGCGGCAGCCTGCCGTTTTGAACTTGCATGTTGCGTCGGGCTCCGAAGGTTTGACGCCATCGCAGCGTAGCCGCGTCATCGATTTCATCGAGCACAGCCGCGCTGGCGACGCCGGCAACAGCCGGTTCGTCATTGCTGCGCCGGCTGGGTCGGCCAACGAGGACGCGGCGATGAGCGCAGCCGATGACGCGCGGCGGCTGATGCTTGCGAGCGGATATTCGGAGACCTCGATCGCGACGGACGCGTATCATGCCGATAGCCGCAACGCGCCGCTCCGCATCTCATACATGCGCTACGTCGCCGAGGCGCCGGATTGTGGGCAGGACTGGTCCGAGAACCTCGCGCGAACGTACCAAAATACGCCTTATCCCGACTTCGCTTGCTCCAATCAGCGTAACCTAGCTGTAATGGTCGCGAATCCGGCGGACCTGCTTGGACCGCGTACGATGACTTCACGCGACGCCAATCGCCGCGACGATATGTATGGGAAATATGTGAAAGGTCAGGCTCTCGGCGCCGATGCCGAAGCTGCGACGATCGCGAAGGTTGCTAATTAAATTTCTTGGAGACGGCATGTCCCAGCAGAGTAAGAGCCCACTGGAATTTGATCCTGAGAGCGGGGAACTCTCGGATGGCGATCAGGCGGAATTTCGTGCCAGCGACCGTGCCCGTCCGATCCCGCGCATTTCGATCCAGGCGTTCTGCGACAGCGTCAGCGTCGCCAACGCGGTCCAATACGCGGCGGACGATCGCCGCTTATCGAAGGCCCATGTCAGCGTCCACATGGGCGGCATCTCTGCCGCTATCTCGCATTACGTTGATAGCCCGACGCCGAACCTCATCATCATCGATAGCGCGCTCGGCGGCGGCGAGTTGATTGCCGAACTCGATCAGCTGGCGGAGAGCTGCGATCCGGGAACGAAAGTCATCGTTATCGGCCGGCACAACGACGTCGTGCTCTATCGCGAGCTGCTGAAGCGCGGCGTTGGCGAATATCTCGTTTCGCCCGTCGATCCGATCGGCCTGATGGAAGGCATTTCTAATCTCTACAACAATCCCGATACCGATCCGGTCGGGCATGTTTTTGCGTTTGTTGGCGCGAAGGGCGGCGTCGGGTCTTCCACCATCTGCCACAATGTCGGCTGGACCATGTCGGAAGTTTTAAAGACCGACGTTACGATCGCCGATCTCGATCTTCCGTTTGGCACCGCGGGTCTCGATTTCAACCAGGACCCGGTTCAGGGAATTGCTGAAGCGCTTGCCGCGCCGGAACGGCTCGACGATCAATTGCTCGACCGCCTTTTAACGAAATGCTCGGAGCATTTGTCGATCTTCGCGGCACCCGTCCTTATCGATCGGGACTACGATATCTCAGCGGAGGCTTGCGATCTGGTGCTCGATGTGGCGCGGCAGAACGTGCCCTTCGTCGCCGTGGACTTGCCGCACGATTGGTCGCCGCGTTCCAGGCGCGTCCTCTTGCAGGCGGATGAAGTGATTATCACCGCCGCGCCGGATCTTGCGAATCTCCGAAATGCGAAAAACATCGTCGATCTTTTGCGCGCGTCGCGTAAAAACGACAGCAAGCCGCATCTGATCCTGAATATGGTGAATCTGCCGAAGCGCCAGGAAATCACCGTCAAGGAATTCGAGCAGGCACTCGATGTTAAGATTTTGTCGGTGATCGATTACGACGCCGAAACGTTCAGCCAAGCGTCGAACAATGGCCAGATGGTCGCGGAATTGAGCCCGAAGGCAAAGGCGGTGGAAAAATTTCACGATATCGCGCTCAAGATTACCGGGCGCAAGGAAGCGAAGCCCGAACGAAGCTCATCTTTCGCGGCATTCGCGCCAATACTCGAGAAGCTGAAACTAAAGCGTTAGGACCTCACTATGTTCGGTAGGCGTTCGAACGATCCTGTCCCAACGAAAAGCGTGGAGCCGCCGGCGCCCGCGCCTCGCTCCGTGCCCATCGCGTCCGAGACCCGCGCGCCATCGATGCCTGCGCAGCGGCAGGCGCAGCGCCCGCCGGCGCCAAGCGCGCCTCCACCGCGTTCCGAGCCGGTCGTCGAAACGCAGCGGAAACACTCGGAAGAATATTACGACGTCAAGACGACGGTCTTTAACGCGTTGATCGATACGATCGACCTGACGCAGCTTTCCAAGCTCGATACGGGCGCTGCACGCGAAGAAATCCGCGATATCGTCAGCGAGATTATTCAAATCAAGAACGTCGTAATGTCTATTTCGGAGCAGGAAGAACTGCTCGAAGACATTTGCAACGATGTTTTGGGTTACGGGCCGCTGGAGCCATTGCTCGCGCGCGACGATATTGCCGACATCATGGTCAATGGCTCGGGCACGACGTTCATCGAAGTCGCGGGCAAAGTACAAAAGACGAGTGTCCACTTCGCCGACAATCAGCAGCTGATGAACATTTGCCAGCGCATCGTCAGCCAAGTCGGCCGCCGCGTTGACGAGGCGAGTCCGATCTGTGATGCGCGCCTTCCCGACGGCTCGCGCGTCAACGTCATCGTGCCGCCTCTTGCGATCGACGGCCCGGCGCTGACCATCCGAAAATTCAAGAAGGATCGGCTCAAGCTCGAACAGCTCGTCAAGTTCGGCTCTATTACGCCGGAAGCGAAGACGGTCCTTGAGATCATCGGGCGCGTCAGATGCAACGTCATCATCTCGGGCGGCACGGGTTCGGGAAAGACGACGCTTCTCAACTGTCTTACCGGATCGATCGACAAAGACGAGCGTATCATCACGTGCGAGGACTCGGCTGAACTTCAATTGCAGCAGCCGCATGTCGTTCGGCTGGAAACACGGCCGCCGAACCTTGAAGGCGAAGGCGAGATCAGGATGCGCGATCTCATCAAGAACTGCCTGCGCATGCGACCCGAGCGGATTATCGTCGGCGAGGTGCGCGGCCCCGAGGCTTTCGATCTCCTGCAGGCGATGAACACCGGCCACGACGGGTCGATGGGAACGCTTCATGCCAATAGCCCGCGGGAAGCGTTGAGCCGACTCGAGTCGATGATCATGCAGGGCGGCTATGCGCTCCCCACAAAGACCATTCGGGAGATGATTGTCGGCTCCGTCGACATCATCGTGCAAGCGTCGCGTCTGCGCGATGGCTCGCGCAAGATT
>JAICLG010000011.1 GCA_025927515.1 Hyphomicrobium sp. | reverse complement strand
TAAGGCTGCGACCCGAACATCTCACGCTGCCGTGCTTCGAGTTCCTGGCGATAGCGACGCAACGCGAATGCTTCGGTAATGAGACCTATGACGCGTTTCGTCGTCTTATCATCAACGACGACAAGCAACTCGGTCTCACGGCTTTCGAAAAGCGGCATCAGGTGATCGAAATGGGTCTGGGCCTCGACCCAGCCGTCTCTTTGCGAGACGGCCTCTTCAAGCGTCCGCCCATCGGAGTCGCCGTTCGCCTGGGCGATTTCAGCATGGATGGCAGCGACATCGATGAGGCCGACATATGCGCCCTTTGGATCAATCGCGGCAACGTATTTGGCCGAGCCGATAGGAAACTGCGTCTGGAAATCGGACAGCCGCATTGCGGCGGCCGCCAGCGCGATGTCCCGGCGCATCAGATCCCGCGCCGTCGTGTGGCGGACCCAACTGATGTCTTCGCCGCTCAAAATGGCCTCGCCGCGCAGATGGAAGCGCCACGTCGCGAACGAATAGCCGAAGGCCCGGCGTACGGTCAGGGTCGCCGCGATGACGCCGAGCAGCACGGGGCCGACGACCGAGAAGTCGCCGGTGACTTCGATGGCGAGCAGCGCCATGGTCATCGGAGCGCCGATAACGGCGGCGCCAAAACTCGCCATGCCGACCAGGCTCATCATGCTGGCGTCGGTCGGCGCGAATAAGCCGGAATATAGCCCGAGCTGCCCGGCGATCGTTCCCGTCACGGTCCCGAGAAACAGAGACGTTGAAAATAGTCCGCCGCGAAAGCCTGATCCGAGCGACAAGGCGGAAGCGACGATTTTCGCTCCGAGGAGAGCGATCAACGTTGTCAGGGGCCAGTTGCCGTGAAGCATGAGGGTCATTGCTTCGTGGCCAGAGCCGAGAATATGCGGAACGGAAATCGCCAAGATGCCAACCAGGAGACCACCAGCACAGGGACGCAAGGTGGCTCGCACGCCGCTTTGATGGAAGATGTTCTCTGTCGCGGTCACGCCGCGCATCAGCAGGACGGACAGCAGGCCACAAACGGTCCCGAGCACGATGGCCGGAAAGAGATGGGCGTTGTTGGTGAAATCGAGCGTCGCGACGGGCAAGCGATAGGCATGTCCGAACAATGCGTGTGCCGAGATAGTGCCGGCGACGGCGGCGACGACGACGGGCGCGAGGTTTGCGACCGTGTAGCTTCCGACGATGAGTTCGAACGCGTAAGCGGCGCCAGCGAACGGTGCGCCGAAAGCTCCGGCGATGCCTCCGGCTGCTCCGGCGCCAACCAGCATGCGCACGTCATGGCGGCGGCGATGGAGCAGCTGGCCGAGCTTAGATCCGATCGCACTCGCGGCCTGCGTGAAGCCGCCCTCGATGCCGAGCGATAAGCCGAAGCCGCTCGAAAGCAGCGATTGGACTGCAACATAAGTACTGTCGGTGAGGGACATGCGTCCGCCGAGCAGCGCGTTGGCTTCGATCGGGTCGACGATCTGATGGCGCCGGCCGCTCCGGTAGAAGTACGTCGCACCGACGATGAGACCTCCTATGCCTAATACCGTGAGCGTCAGGGCGGGCGAGAGGTCCGTTACGGAACTCAGCTGTTGATCCGGTTCAAGGCGGAAGAGGACGTGATGCATCCACTGGGAAACGTAGACCATCAACGCCGCCACGGTGCCGCTCATGGCCCCGACAACCGTGCTGATCAAAACGAGAACGATAGCGTCGTCGCGCAGCGCCTTGCGAAAGCGGACACGGAACAGATAGGCGACGGCAACGGCCCATCTGAGGGATCTGGGCCGACGCTTAAGAGGGGTGTCGAGCATCAGGGCAAGAGAACTTTACGAGGTGAACAGCGAGGTGCGGCGGTCATAAGCGTGGATTGAGGCCGGAGATTGCGGCGATGATAGTATTGCACGAATTCAAAACCTATTTTCGTGAGGCGAGCCGAAGCGATCAGGATCGAATTGTGACATAATCTCGAAATGTATGCTCTCAGACCGGGAATCTAGCGGTTCCTATCCGGCTTTCTTCGTGGTACCACTCGCCATCGAACTTTGGCCGGATATACGGGGCACAAGGCCTCGGCGCAGCCAAGCGCACAATCGTCTTTCCAAAATCGACCACGAAAACTGGCGCATATGTTCATGCATGGGCGTGTACGTCAGGGAATAAATACTTGGACTCCAAAAGGAATTCTCAATGATTACCGGTACCGTGAAATTTTACAACGAACAGAAGGGCTTCGGCTTTATCGCGCCGGATGGTGGTGGAAATGACGTTTTTGTTCATGCGACCGCCCTTGAGCGTGCAGGCATGAACGGCCTTTCTCAGGGCCAGAAGGTCGCCTTTGAAACCGAGCCCGACCGGCGCTCGGGCAAGATCGCAGTCAGCGTCATCAAAGAAGCCTAAGCTTTTTTTGAGGCTCGTCCTGCGGCGTGACGAGGGACTCCTTCCACGGCGCCGGTTTTGAATTTTGACGGGGGGCGGTGGCGTTCATGCCAGCGCCCCCCGTTCTCGTATCTGCATTTGCAGCATAGCTACTTCCTTCCGCAGCTGATCGGCTTCGAGGCGCGCGTATGCGTCGGCGGCGTGACGGCCGAGACTGATCAGCACGTCGTGCTCGTACCTGTCGATCGCTGTTCCAGACACGTGTGGTCCATAGAGCGCGACGGCGTAGCAATGCGCGCGGCTTGCAGCGGGAACCGCCAGGATGGGCATCTCGATATCCAGCGGTAATCCGGCTCGTCCGGCTGCCGCGTCATTGAGCTTGAGAGACGATCCCTTGAGCAGGGCGGCAGTGTCTTCATTGCCCAGCTTCAACTCACGTGTCGCGGTATCGTCCCAGCCCGGTCCATTCTCCAGACGGCGAAAACCCATTTCGGTATGGCGAAATGTCGTCGCCGACGACAGTTTCAAAACGCGGGCGACATGTTGCGACAGGAGGCGGTCGATTGCGGCCGTATCCTTGGCGCGAAGGATTTCCTCGCCAAGCTGGCGTTCGGCTCTGTCGAGATCGCGATTGAAGAAATCGTCCACCAGCTCGGCGGCGCCTTCGTGCAGCCGTCCGATCAAAAACACGACGAGCGCACCGACGAGAAGCCACGCCGATTTGGGGATGTCGAGAAGCTCCTGTATCCGCTCGGCCTCATGATGGAGAAGAACTGCGGGGACGCTCATCATCAGCGCCAGGATCGTGACGCGACGAAGAGGGATCGCGACGTTCACGACGCGCGGCCTGCGCAGCGCTTCGAAAACGAACAGCGAAAGGATGCCATTCACGAGATACAGAAGACCCGCGATGTCTTCCGGCAGCTCGATGCCCCAGGAGGAAGAAAAGACAGTCGTATATTCGCTGAGATCGGCGATTACGAATGCAGGCAAGCCGATCAAGCTGCCCCACATCACCCAGCGGAGGCGTTGGTTGTCTTTCGGCGTCAAAGACTTTCGACGCAGGATCAAGATAAGCACGGCGCAGAAGCTGACGATAAGGCCGAACAGGATTGTCGCGCGCGTGAGCGTCTCGGTGCCGAAGCCGAATGCGCTGGCGTAGGAACCCATCAGTGCCGCGGCAACGATGACGGTGACCGGGTGCAGCGCGCGTTCGACGCGTGCCCATTCTGGCTGCAATACGCCGGTCGGCGCCCGCATGACGAATACGAGCAGACCCGTGTAGCCGGCAGCCTGCGATAAACATCCAAGGACATCCTGCAGGAGAAGCAGTCGCGGCCAGCGCTGCAACAACGCATAGAACTCGAAGCCTTGTCCGGGATTGAACCAGATGACGTAGAGGAAGAAACCCCAGCTCATCGGCCCCGGACGCGTCCAGACCAGCCAAGCCGCCGCTAGCACAACGGCAATGCCGGCGATCTGGTCGAGGAACAGCACGCCGCGCACGAAGAAGTTCGCCGGGCGCTGCGCCGCCGTCAAAAAGACTTGCCTCGCGGGTCGGTCCTCCGTTGCAGCAAGGTAGAGCGTCGCCGTGCGCCCGAGCGTGACGTAGAGATTGCCGCCGACAGAGGCAATCGTGCTCGCACAGATATGTGCTTCGTAGGGGAAGCAGCGCATGCGCGTCAGGTCGAGCTGATCGCCGGGACGGATACCGGCTCGCCAAGCCGGAGAATCCTTCTCCTCATCAAATGGGCCCGTGACGTCGTAGATCAGGCCGTTGTTGTTTGCGTAGAACCCAAAGGCCGCGAGGGGGCGCACCACGCGCATCAGATCCGGGACGATCATCATCAGCGCCCAGATCAAAAGCACAACGAGCAGCGCCCGCTTGGTCATCATTCCTCGCTCATTGGCCGGAGCCGGCGCCCGTCGGCGCGCTAACCGATAAATGGTAGGATCAGGTTCGGGCGCCCGGCAAGGTGCGATGTCCGATCTCTTGCCGCTCGGTTAAGGCCGGCCGAAGGAACCCGCATTCTTTTCAATCCGTTCGCGAAATGCGATTATCGGATCCGTTGCGGCCATTGCTTCGTGGCAGCTTTCTGAAAGCCTCGTTATCTGCCGGGGGAACAACGAATGGACATGCCGCTACATCCGAGTTGGCCGGATATCGCGTTGCGGCTGGCGCTGACCATTTTCGCAAGTGCGATCGTCGGTATCAATCGCGAGGCGGGCGGACATAGCGCGGGGTTTCGCACGACGGTTCTCGTCAGTCTCGCGGCGGCGCTGTCGATGATCCAGGCCGATATACTGCTCGGTGTCAGCGGCAAAACATCAGACTCGTTTGCCACTATGGATGTGATGCGCCTTCCTCTCGGCATTCTGACGGGCATGGGCTTCATCGGCGGCGGCGCGATCCTGAAGCGGGGCAATCTCGTTTCCGGCGTTACGACGGCGGCAACGCTTTGGGCGATGACGATGATCGGCCTCTGCTTCGGCGGCGGACAGCTGATCCTCGGAGGTGTTGGAACAGCGTTGGTCGTCTTTGCGCTGATCGGATTCAAATGGATCGACTTGAGAATTTCCCGGCAGCGGCGCGCCAGCGTGGTAATTGCGGGCGTTTCGGACGCTTCCTCGATCTCCGACGTTTATACTGTTTTGACGGCGGCCGGATATCGCGCGAATTTTTTACGCCAAACAAAGGATGCCGGTGATCGCAACTTGACGACGTTCGAGGTGCGGTGGAGTCAGTCCGAAATCTCGGGACCGCCACACCATCTCTTGAACCTGCTGAAGCAGTCCTACGACGTTGAGGCTTTCGACGTTATCGCGGAAGGAATCCATTGATAACGCGTTGCATTGTACGTCGCCTGGGCTCCGATTGATGCGATTGTAATACCCTAATCTATAGCGGCGTTTCGCAATCGTAATGCATTTCCGATGACGCTGACGGACGACAGCGACATCGCGGCCGCGGCTATGATCGGAGACAGCAACAAGCCGAATGCCGGATATAGGACTCCAGCAGCAATCGGAACTCCGGCTGCGTTATAGATGAACGCGAAGAACAGATTTTGCCGGATGTTAGACATCGTCGCTTCGGACAGGCGGCGTGCATGCGCGATGCCTTCGAGATCGCCCTTCAGCAACGTTATGCCGGCGCTTTCGATGGCGACATCGGTGCCGGTCCCCATCGCGATTCCGACATCCGCGGCAGCGAGCGCCGGTGCATCGTTCACGCCGTCGCCGGCCATCGCGACGGCATGTCCCTCGCTGCGCAATTGTTCCACGATCTTTGCCTTATCTTCCGGCAACACATCGGCTTTGACGTCGGCGATACCGAGTTTGGCGGCAACGGCTTTCGCCGTCGTCGCGTTGTCGCCGGTCAGCATGATGACGTGGACGTTCCGCCGCGTGAGTTTTTGAAGTGCCGACCGCGTGGTTTTCTTGATCGGATCGGCAACCGCGATGATACCGGCGGCGCGATCATCGATAGCGACGTAGATGACCGTTGCGCCATCGCCTCGCAGACGCTCGGCTTCGTCGTCAAGGCGCGATGTGTCGATTCCGGTTTCATCCATGATGCGCCGGTTGCCGATGACGATGCTGCGTGCATCGATCATTCCCGAGACGCCTTTGCCGGATGGCGCCGCAAAATCGCTCACGGCAGCAAGAGGTATCTTGCGTTCGTTGGCTGCGGCGACGATGGCCGCGCCAAGGGGATGCTCGCTCGCTTGCTCCAGGCTCGCGGCGAGTTTAAGCAAATCGGCATCCCCGATTGAAGCATCGGCGGTGTGGATTCCCGTTACCCTCGGTTTGCCTTCAGTCAGCGTTCCGGTCTTATCGACGACAAGCGTGTCGATTTTTTCCATATGCTCGAGCGCTTCGGCGCTCTTGATCAGCACGCCTGATTGCGCACCACGCCCGACGCCGACCATGATCGACATCGGCGTCGCAAGTCCGAGCGCGCAGGGGCAGGCGATAATCAAAACCGATACCGCGGCAATCAATGCGTATGAGAAGCGCGGTTCCGGCCCGAACGTCGCCCAAGCAAGGAACGCCAGCACCGCGACGGTGACCACGATGGGCACGAACCAACCTGCGACGCGATCGGCCAGGCGCTGGATCGGCGCGCGGCTGCGTTGAGCCTCTGCAACCATCTGCACGATGCGCGCCAGCATCGTATCGCGCCCGACGCTTCCGGCGCGCATGATGAGTGCGCCGCTGCCGTTGATCGTGCCCCCGATCAGCTTCGCGCCGTTGTCTTTGCTGACGGGGAGCGCTTCGCCCGTGACCATCGATTCATCGACGTTGCTTTTGCCATCGACGACCTCGCCGTCAACAGGAATGCGCTCGCCGGGCCGCACGCGCAGCCGATCGCCAACGGAAACGGCATCGATCTGAACTTCTTCCTCGGTGCCATCTTCATGAATCCGCCTCGCGGTCTTCGGTGCGAGATTGAGGAGGGCGCGAATAGCGCTGCCGGTCTGATCGCGGGCTCTGAGTTCCAGGACCTGTCCGACGAGGACCAGGACCGTGATAACGGCGGCGGCTTCGAAATAGACAGGAACGGTCCCGTCGCTGCCGCGCAATCCCGCGGGAAAGACATCCGGAAAAAGCGTGGCGATGATGCTATACGCCCAGGCGATGCCGGTCCCGAGGGCGATCAGCGTGAACATGTTTAGATTTCGCGTGACGATCGATTTCCAACCGCGTTCGAAGAACGGCCAGCCTGCCCAAAGGACGACGGGGGTCGCGAGAAAAAGCTGCAGCCAGTTCGACGTCGTCGCGCCGACGAGGTGATGCAGGCCAAATACGTGGCCCCCCATCTCAAGAACGAAGACGGGGATCGCCAACGCCGCGCCGATCCAAAGGCGGCGCGACATGTCTGCAAGTTCCGGGTTGGGTTGCGTCTCGGCCGTGACAAGTTCGGGTTCGAGCGCCATGCCGCAAATCGGGCAGGAGCCGGGCCCCTCTTGGCGAACTTCCGGGTGCATCGGGCAGGTATAGATCGTGCCTTCGGGAACGGGGGACGCCGCGGCCTCAACTTTGCTTAGATATTTTTCTGGATCTGCTTCGAACTTTGTGCGGCACCCGCCACAGCAAAAGTAATACGTACGCCCCGCGTGATTGGCGCGATGTTTTGCAGTGTGTGGATCGACATCCATACCGCAGACCGGATCTTTTGCGATATGCGCGAGAGCCTCGTGCTGATGGCCACAGCAGCCTTTGTGCGCGTGCTCAGCGTGACCTTGGGGGCCCATTTGATCAGCCATCGTCAACCTCGGTTGCTATACCCTCACGGGGTATGAGTGAATTTGACATGTATACCCGTATGGGGTATAGGTCAAGACATGCAAAAACAGATGAAAGCTTCCTGCATGAAACGCCTGAACCGGATCGAAGGCCAGGTGCGTGGTCTCGCGAAGATGGTCGATGAGGATCGCTATTGCATCGATGTCGTGACGCAAATCTCGGCCGTACGCGCTGCTCTGCGCCGTGTTGAAGAGGAAGTTTTGCGCGATCACGTTGCGCACTGCGTCGAGCATGCGATCGCCAGTGGCAACACCGCAGACCAGCGCCGTAAGGTCGCCGAGCTTATGGACGTGCTGACGCGCGCCTCGCGCTAACGAAAGATCTTAATTTGTTCGAACCGATCCCGCGCTTCGCTGAAATGACGGCAATTGCGGCATGGGCATTCGCAATGTCGCAGGTCTGCCAATGCCATCGAATTGCCACGCGAAAGACGCCATACGGCCCCAGATGACCGACGGAACGAAAGGCTCTCACCGTTTGTTTGGGTGAGTTGACGTTTCTTTATCCGCGGGGATTCAATGAAGGCTGTATTCGCTGCGATCGCAGTATTCTGTGCGTCGACGTGGTCGACGCTGGCCTTAGCGCAACAATGGGATCCGTGGGGCGGTGTGCGTGAAGCACCATCGCAATACTACTCATCCGACGACCGTTATCGCGATCAAGATCTCGATGACGCTCAAGCCGGCCCACTCGTCACTCGTCGCGTCGATAATGACGGTCGCCGCTATGATCCGCGCTACGGCGATGGAGCGGCTTACGGTGACCGCAGCGACTATCGCCGCCGATATTTCAACGATCGGCAATTTGGCGATCGCGACGATTACGGCGCCTGGGATGCCGCACCGGCTCCTGCGGAAGAACAACAACTCAGCAAGGTTCCGGGGACTTCGAGCGGCAACCGCCCTTACATTCGTCCTGTTGCGCCGCCAGTCGTTGCTTTCAGCGGTCCCTATCCGAAGGGTTCCATCGTCATCGATACGAGCAAGCGCAAGCTTTATTACATCCTGAGCGCGACGTCGGCTTATGCGTATCCAATCGCGGTTGGACGGCAGGGCTTTGCCTGGACGGGCAAGGAAAAGATTTCGCGCATTGCCGATTGGCCGGACTGGTATCCGCCCGCCGATATGCGCAAGCGCAATCCGAGCCTGCCGAAGCGCGTGCTCGGCGGTATTCGCAATCCGCTCGGGGCG
Organism: Hyphomicrobium sp.; assembly: GCA_025927515.1. GTDB lineage: Bacteria > Pseudomonadota > Alphaproteobacteria > Rhizobiales > Hyphomicrobiaceae > Hyphomicrobium_B. Next base: position 10,932 of record JAICLG010000011.1, on the reverse strand, counting down.
AAAGCGATCTACCTCGGCAATACGCTTTATCGCATCCACGGTACGAACGAGCCGAAGTCGATTGGCAAGGCCGAGTCATCGGGATGCTTCCGCATGCTGAACGAAAACGTGCTGCATCTGGCGTCGCTCGTGCATGTTGGAACCGAAGTCACGATCGTTCGCTCGCTGGACGGCAAGATCGCGTCGGCTGCGCCGCCTGCGAAAGCGCCGAAGGCTAAGCCCAACGTACGAACGCCTAACGACCGCCGCTTCGACGATCGCGGCGACGACGACGATGATCGTTATCGAAATGAACCTTATGATCCGTGGCGCTGATCGCTGAGTGTTTCGAAGCCCGCCGGCTACGCACCGGCTGGACTAGTGAGAGCACATCTTAACCGCCCTGCCGATTTCCAAACCGTTCGGCCCGCATTTTCTCGAATGTCTTGCGAGTTTGCGGTTTGACGAATACCGATATGACCTGAGGATGCTTGGCGCGGATTCTTTCTTCAAGTCGGATCACGGCTGCTTCAATTTCTGTCGTTTTGAGCTCATCAGCGAATTCCAAGCTGAGGGCAACGATGACCTCCTCCGGCGCGAGGTGCACGGCGAAGGCATTATTCGCGCCGTCGATACTGCCGTCGTCGGTAGCGAGTGTCAGAATTGAAGCCGTTAGTTCGGCACTCGCGCGTTCTCCAATCAGAAGCGCCTTGTTTTCTCTTGCCAGGACGGCAGCGGCAAATCCGAGGACAGTGCCGATCAGGATCGAGGCCGCTCCATCGAACGCGGGGATTTGCCATGTTTCGGCGGCAAAATTGCCTAGAGCCGCGATCGCGATGCCGATCAGTGCAGCCGTGTCTTCGAACAGCACCATGAACGACGGCGGGTCTTTGCTGTCGCGTACGGCTTCCCAATATCCCCGGCGGCCTTTCACTTTGCCGAAGCGCTTCAGGGCGACCCACCAGGAGGCGCCCTCGAAAATTGCAGACAGAGCCAGGACAGCATAGTTGACGTTGACATATGCAATGGGCTTCGGCGCCAGAATGTGGAGGACGCCTTCGTAGACCGAGACGCCGGCGCCAACTGCAAAGAGCAATAGCGCGACAATGAAGCTCCAGAAGTAGAGCTCACGTCCGTAACCCAGAGGATGCGTTTCATCGGGTTTGCGAGCCGACCGGAAGTAGCCGTAAAGCAGTAAGGCTTCGTTTGCCGTGTCGACGACGGAATGCACGGCTTCGCTCAGCATCGACGAACTGCCCGTGAAGGCCGAGGCAACGAACTTCGTGACGGCTACCAGCAGGTTTCCGAGAAGGGCGGCGTAGACGACTTTTTTGGAAAGGGCTGTTTCGCTCATGACCTGTTCGCGCGGGACCCGAAGCTCATCGCCAAGACATCCGCCAAACTGGACTGTTTCATTGATGGCGAAACTGTAACCTCCAAGACGGGAACAACGTGCCGAATATTCCGTTCCAAAATCGACATTTGCGGGTGTCGACGGCGGGGAAAGAACCGCAGGAGGCATGTATGGCACATGTGATCGACAAGCGCGGAAGCGCAAACAATTGGCAGGATTGGGTGAATCTCATCCTCGCCGTCTGGCTCTTCATCTCACCTTGGGTTCTCAACTTCGCTGAGCAGCAGAGGCCCAGCTGGGATGCATGGATCGTCGGCGTAGTCGTCGCCGTTCTCTCGATAGCGGCATTGACCCAAGTGCAAGTCTGGGAAGAGTGGATCAATCTATTGCTCGGGGCATGGCTGTTCGTATCCCCATGGGTCTTGGGATTCAGCAGCAATGCTACAATCAGCTGGAACGCCTGGATCGTGGGAATCGTGATTTTCCTCGTCGCCGCATCGGAGATCAGCGGGGCCAGGCAAATCCCGAGCCGGCCCTGAGCCCGTTGTCTGATCGTTCAAGATAACGATGCAAAAGCCGACGCGCACTGCAGCCGCTTCCCGTGTGCTTGGTTGCTACTTTAGCTCCGCCGCGTCAATTCGCGGGCCAATAGTGCCCGCATCTGCCGAGAGGCGCTGGCGCGACGGCCGCTCGCACGATCACCTGGGAATAAGCCGCCGTCCCTGTGCGGCGGCGACGGGTCTGGAATTCTATTTGTCGGCGGGTTTCTCCGGAACGTTCACATCGACCCCGGGTGCCCGGACACGCGTTCCGTTTTGATCTTTCCCAACGTGCGCGAATGGTACGTCGACCGTTGTCTCGCCTGTCGTTTTGTTCGTTTCGACACGTATGGGACTGTTGACCACGACCTCGTTCTGGGATCGCTGATAAGCAAAAACGCCGCCTACGATGGCGGCGAACAGGAGAATAGCGAGAGCTATGACGCCGAGACGGCTCGATTCCACTGCGGGACCTCGTTCGATGTTGCGGATGGCCGGTCAACGCTGTTCGCGGCGCGAATGTTCCTTCAGCAAAATTCCCGAGGCTTCACTTCGGATTCGTCCGGCTTCCTATATCGACGGTGACTGAGCCGTTCGTGCCGGTTTTTAAGGTGTATCGTTTTCCGTTCTGGGCGGGCATTCGCGCGATTTCTGTCGCGGTCGAAAAGAATCCGGCGGGTTTTGAGAATGAGATTTCTCCCGGCATGCACGTGCTTTGGACAAGGGAAAGGCGCGGTTTCAGCTCGTGGGTTTTGCCTTCGAAGGCGTAAGTGACGGTTGCGCCGGAAAGATTGACGACTTCGAATTTTATCGTGTGGCTTGCGGGGCGGCCGAACATTTCGACCGAGATAAATTTGGGAGTCGCGCCGGGCGCCCGGGCCACACCGACGCCAATCTCCGTCGCTGAGGCCATGAGGATGTTGGCGCGATGCGGCGGAGAATTCATCCAGCCCGCGATGGCCTGCAACGCAAGCTGCCCCGTATCGAAACCGGCATTGGCGCGGTCCATCGCGAGATTTTCGGCGATAGCGCAGAATTCGTAGCCCGCGCTTTTGGCGCGCTGGCCGGGATTGCGTCCATCGGCGGTGTGGGAAAATTGACCCGTTCGTGCTAGCCGCTGCGCATAAGCGCGCGCCGCTTTTGCGAGCATGGCGTTGACTTTGAGGGTGGATAAGTTCTTTTCGCGGCGAACCTGGTTGGTCATCTCGACGATATGCTGTTCGACCTTCGGCAAGTCCGGCACCAGCGCTGCCATTTGCACCCCTTCCTTGGCGGCAATTGGATAAGTTGACGAACAAACGGCCTACGATCATACCCGCCCCTTGTTCGCCGTCTTGCGCCCAAATAGCACGGTTTTCACAAAGCGGCAGGGCCGCGCCTCGCCGGACTTGAGAGCGCACCGAGCCCGCTGTAGGGATGCCCCATGACGACCAAACCGATTCTGCCGGGCGATGGCCCGATCGAGCCCGTTGAGCTTCGGACCGCTCTCGAAGAGCGGTATCTCGCATACGCGCTATCAACGATCATGAACCGCGCGCTGCCCGACGTGCGCGACGGCCTGAAGCCCGTTCACCGCCGCATCCTTTACGCCATGCGGGAGCTTCGGCTCAATCCCGAAGGCGGCTACATCAAATGCGCCAAGATCGTCGGCGAGGTGATGGGTGACTACCATCCCCACGGCAATCAGGCGATCTATGATGCGCTGGCACGTCTCGCGCAGGACTTTGCCGTGCGTTATCCGCTCGTCGACGGGCAGGGAAACTTCGGCAACATCGACGGCGATAACCCGGCTGCCGAACGCTACACCGAAGCGCGCATGACGGAGACGGCGGCGCTGATCCTCGAAGGCATCGACGAGGATACGGTCGAGTTCCGTCCGAACTACGACGGCCGCGTCGAGGAGCCCGTGGTGCTTCCGGCGGCATTCCCCAACCTGCTTGCGAACGGCGCTTCGGGAATCGCGGTCGGCATGGCGACGAACATCCCGCCGCACAATGTCGATGAACTTTGCGCGGGCCTGCTGCATCTCATCAAGCATCCGAACGCGACGATCGAAAAACTCGTCGAGATCATTCCGGGTCCAGACTTTCCGACGGGCGGCGTTATCGTCGAGCCGCGCGCCGCCATTCTTGAAGCTTACAAGACGGGTCGTGGCGGTTTTCGCGTCCGGGCGCAATGGGATAAGGAAGATACTGCGCGTGGCGGCTACCAGATCGTCGTCACGGAAATTCCTTATGGGGTCCAGAAGGCCAAGCTCGTCGAGAAAATCGCCGAGCTGATGAGCGAAAAAAAGCTGCCGCTGCTCGGAGACGTGCGCGACGAGAGCGCGGAAGAAATTCGCCTCATATTGGAACCCAAGAGTCGCACGGTCGATCCGGTGCTGCTCATGGAAAGCCTGTTCCGTTCGTCCGAACTCGAAGTCCGCGTCAGCCTCAACATGAACGTGCTGTCGGCGGGCCAGATTCCCAATGTGCTCGATCTGCGCGATGTGCTTTGGCAATGGCTGGAACATCGGATTGAGGTCCTTGTCCGGCGTTCGACGCACCGCCTGAAGAAGATCGAGCATCGCCTGGAAGTGCTCGACGGCTATCTGATCGCATACCTCAATATCGACGAGGTCATTCGCATCGTCCGCCGCGAGGATGATCCGAAGGCGAAGCTGATTTCGAAATTCAATCTCAGCGATGTGCAGGCCGAAGCCATCCTGAATCTTAGATTGAGGTCGCTGTCGAAGCTTGAGGAAGTCGAGATCCGCTCCGAGCACGACAAGCTTTCGAAAGAGCGTCGAGAGCTGAAACAACTTCTGAAGTCGGAAGAGATGCAATGGGAACGCGTGGCCGACGAGATTAAAGAGACACGCGAGAAATATTCGAGAAAGACGGCGCTCGGCCGGCGCCGTTCAACCTTTGCGGATGCGCCCGAGGTCGACGTCGACCTTGCTGCGGCGCTCGTCGAGAAAGAACCGATCACCGTTATTCTTTCCGAAAAAGGCTGGCTCCGTGCACTCAAAGGGCATCAGGATGACCTCTCGAAGCTCGATTTCAAGCAGGGTGATGAGCTGAAGCGGTCCCTTAAGGCATGGACGACGGACAAGCTCGTTCTGCTCACGACGAACGGAAAGTTTTTCACGCTCGAAGCGAGCGCGCTGCCGGGTGGACGCGGCCACGGCGAGCCGGTTCGTCTGATGATCGACCTTGAAGAGAACCACGACATCGTCCAGCTTTTTGTTCACGATCCAGCGCGCAAGCTGCTCGTGGCATCGACGGGCGGTTACGGCTTTATCGTGCCGGAGGCGGAGGTGATTGCCTCGACGCGCAAGGGCAAACAGATCCTGAATGTTTCGGAACCAGACGAAGCGCGCGTCTGCGTTCCCGCGGACGGGGATTACGTCGCGACCATCGGCGAAAACCGCAAGCTGCTGATCTTCAAACGCGACGAAGTCAACGAAATGACGCGTGGCAAAGGCGTCATCATGCAACGCTTCAAGGATGGCGGTCTGTCGGATGTTCGCGTTTTCAAAAAATCCGAAGGTTTGACCTGGGTCGATAGCGCCGGCCGCGAGTTCGCGCTCAGCTGGAGCGAACTGCGCGAATGGGTCGGCGAGCGTGCGCAGGCGGGACGTGTCGTGCCGAAAGGTTTCCCAAGGTCGAATTCTTTCGGACCGCGGTTTTAAGAACGCGCATCGACTGACGATGCTTGCCGCAAGAGCATTGCGAAGCTACGACGTTGATCATGGGCCGGATCATTCAGAATGCAGCTTGCATCCTCGTGACGATCATCGTCATCGGTTGCGGTTGTCTTCAAGCTGTGGCCGGAGAGGGGACCTGCAAGAAGGAAGATTTCGAATCCGCCGTGGAGACGGCCGCGGCGAGTTTGCGCGATCTCAACGGCAAGAACCGTCCGGAATTTCAGGTAAAGCTGCGTGAGTTGAAAGATAAGCGGAAGTGGAATCACGACCAGTTCGTTGCGAACGCGGCTCCGTTCGTGCGCGATGACAAGACCGAGGTCTACGACAAGACGACAAACGATCTGCTATCGGCGATCTCGTCGATGGGGGAACAGGGATCGGGGCCCGAAGCGCCGGATTGCGCGGTGTTGCTGGAACTCAGGGCGCGCATGAAGGTGCTGGTCGACACGCAAGCCGCGAAGTGGTCGTACATGTTCGAGAAGCTCAACGTCGAGCTTGCGAAATAATCATCGTCAGTCTTTTGCTTCGTCGTCCGGCGCCCGTTCCCACCGGTCGGGGCCGAGACGTTCCTGCGGCCTGAAGCGCGTTTTGTAGGCCATTTTGCGCGAGCCTTCGATCCAGTAGCCGAGATAGACGTGCGGCAGGCCGATACTGCGCGCGAACTCGATATGCTCCAGGATCATGTATGTGCCGAGGCCGGCGTCAGCATCGTCGGGATTGTAGAAGCTGTAGACCATCGAGATACCGTCGGCGAGCCGGTCGCAAAGCGCGACGGCCTTGAGCGGCCAGGATTCGAAATTGAGATCGGTGACGTCTGCGGGTTTTTGCCGGTACTCGGTCAGAAAGGTTTCGATGACGGTATCCTCGACCATCATGCGGTAGTCCAGCATCGTCATATCCGCCATGCCGCCGTCGCTGTGGCGGGCGTCGATGTAGGTGCGGAACAGGCGGAACTGCTCGACGGTCGGTATTGGCGCGGTCCGCTGCGCGACAAGCGATGAGTTACGGGCCCAGCTGCGCCGCATCGACCGATCCGGCCGGAATTCATTGACGAGCACACGGACGGAAACGCAGGCTTGGCATCCTTCGCAATACGGCACGTACGCAATATTCTGGCTGCGACGAAATCCGGTGGTCAGGAGCCGGTCCACGAGTTCGGGCGGCTTGTCGTGCGTCAGATGCGTGAAGAGCTTGCGCTCCAGTCTGCCGGGCAAATAGGGGCAGGGTTGCGGAGCAGTGACGTAGAACTCGGGAAACTTTTTCTGCTGCTCCGTCATTCTGACGCGTCCTTCGGGATCCAGCCCTGACACGATGATAGAGGGACGAACGGCTCCCAATCAAGGGATGGACGGTTACTCCATGTCACGAATAGTGAATAGGAGGCAAAATTGACTAAAAAGCATTGTTCGCCATCAGTATGCCCGGTCCGAGAGTAGGGCAGCGCGAACAGGCGCAGCCTGATTGGCTCGGCTTGGCCGAAATGTGGCCGGTTGGGAAACTCTAAACTTTCAGCGGTTGTGCAACGGCTTTTGGAATGGCTCTGACGCCGTCGACGCTCGCGTTCGTGACGATGGAATAAAGCGCGCAGGCCGAAATGACGCCCGCGACGACAATTGCCGCCCATAGGGCCGAGCGGCGTATAAACCATCTTATCGTAGGAGCTTCGGGTTGGTTCTTACTGTCCCACGCCGCACTTTGGGCCGAAGCCCCATATGTCGTCATCTGCCGCCCTTCATCTGCCTCAGGACTCGCGTCCTAACTCTTCGCTCTGAACACCGCATGTCTACAAGTCCGCACGGGAGCAAACGCGCAGGAAAGCGAATCGGTTGTTGCTTTCCGACGACTTATTTTTATCCAAACAGACTTACTGAAGGCTGAGGTGTGTCGAAGCAGGTACTTTTTCGAAATCGAAGCGCGGCGTTTTTGCCACATAACTGCGGCTTAAACGTGGATGATCGCTTTCACGCACGAGGTGCGACGGCCTTGTTCTTGTGCGCGGCGATGTTTGGCCCATACTCGGGAAATTGTCTCGGTCGATAAGAAAAAGAGTTCGGAGGAACCACCCAGGGGTAAACCCGATCGCCTTCGCGGGGATCGCAGACCTAACCTTGGGGGTCATATGATCGAACTCGTCATCGCCGTCTGCATGATCGACAAGCCATCGCACTGCAAGGACGTGACCTTGAATTTCGAGGGCGAGAGCATCAGTGCCGCGCAATGCATGTCGAACGGCCAAATCGAAATGGCAAAATGGATCGGCGAACACCCGAACTGGGTCATTCATAAGTGGCATTGCGGGATCGCGGGTCAGTTCGCAAAGCTTTGAATAACTTATGAGAAGGCTGGCCAGTTGACAGACTGGCCAGCTCTGCGCTCCCTGGCGGTAAATCTGCCGCCCAGGAGGGCTTCCTATGACGCAGCCGCCGACGCTCAAATTTGCAACGCAGGCCGTGCATGCCGGCGCCAGCCCGGATCCAACGACCGGGGCGCGCGCGACGCCGATCTATCAAACGACGTCGTTTGTCTTCAACGATGTCGATCACGCCGCTTCGCTATTCGGCTTGCAGGCGTTCGGAAATATCTACACGCGCATCAACAATCCAACACAGTCGGTCCTTGAGGAGCGTATCGCCACGCTCGAAGGGGGCAATGCGGCTCTCGCCGTTGCCTCGGGACACGCTGCGCAGTTTCTGGCGCTGCATACGCTGCTCGAGCCGGGGGATGAATTCATTGCCGCGCGCCAGCTCTATGGCGGCTCGATCAATCAGTTCAATCATTCCTTTAAAAAGTTCGATTGGCGCGTCGCGTGGGCCGATGCGACGGATCCGTCGAGCTTTGCCGCAGCCGTCACGCCACGGACGCGCGCCATCTTTTGCGAGAGCATCGCAAACCCAGGCGGCATCATCGTCGATTTGCCGGCGATTGCCGAAGTCGCGAAACGCGCCGGCGTGCCGTTCATCGTCGATAATACGCTGGCGACGCCTTACCTCTGCCGGCCAAAGGAATTCGGCGCCGACATCGTGGTGCACAGCTTGACCAAATTCATTGGCGGTCACGGCAACTCGATTGGCGGGATCATTGTCGATTGCGGAACGTTCGACTGGCAGACAAGTGCGCATCGATACAAGTCGCTGGTGGAACCCAATCCCTCTTACGGCGGCATGAAGTTGGCGGAAGCTTTTGGCCCGATGGCCTTCGCGATTGCAGCCCGGGTTTTGGGGCTGCGCGATCTTGGCCCGGCCATCTCGCCGTTTAATGCGTTCCTGCTATTGACGGGTGTCGAGACCTTGCCGCTCAGGATGCAGCGTCATTCGGACAATGCGCTTGCGGTCGCAAAATGGCTCGAACAACATCCAGCCGTTGGGTGGGTTAATTATGCGGGGCTTCCGGGGAATTCGAGCTTCGCTCTGCACAAAAAGATTTGTCCAAAAGGTGCGGGAGCGGTCTTCACGTTCGGCCTTCGGGGCGGCTATGAAGCGGGCGTGAAGTTGGTTTCGCACTTGAAGCTCTTCAGTCTCCTCGCCAACATGGGCGATACACGAAGTCTCGTGATTCATCCGGCGTCGACCACACATCGACAGCTCAGCGATGAGCAACGGGAGGCTGCGGGGTCTGGCCCTGATGTTGTTCGCCTGTCGATTGGCATCGAGGATGTCGACGACATCATCGCCGATCTCGATCAGGCTCTCGCCGCAACTTGATTATGCCGCCAGGAAGGGGCCATGAACCACCAGCTTGTTTTGCAATTTCACGGCGACGACGAAGAAACGCTCGATAAAGTCATCGATCTTGAAGATCGGCTGATTGAAGCGCTCGAGGGATCGACCGCGGCCGAGGTTGACGGCCACGAACCGGGGGACGGCGTCATCAATCTCGTCCTGCTCGCCAAAAACGCGACGAAGGTTTGGGAAAGGATCGAGCCGATCGTCGAGGGCGCGTCGGATGAACTCGACATCAACGCCGTCGCATTCCGGACCCTCGATGCAGAGGAGTTCACGGTCCTCTGGCCGGTCGATTACGAGGGTGAGTTCGAACTGGCGTAAATCCCTAAATTCGCTCGCCTAGCGCGCCTTGACATACGATCCGGGTGCGTCTTCGATGGCGCCAAGCTTGGCGCCGGGAACGCGGGCCGCAGTCCAGCCGCCCGACTGCTGCGAAAGCCATTCAATCCAATAGGGCCACCACGAGCCGGGAAATGCGGTGGCGGTCGATTCCCAATCCGCAAGGCTCTCCATGTTCGTGCCCTTCGTCCAATACTGATATTTGACCTTCGACGGGGGATTGATAACGCCCGCGATATGGCCGGAACCGGCAAGGACGAACTCCACGGGGGTTTTAAGCATCGTCATGCCGCGGAAGACCGACGCGGCCGGTGCAATGTGGTCTTCGCGCGTGGCGACGGAAAAGATCGGGAGATTGATTTTCTTGAGATCGAGCTTGATGCCGCCGATCACCATTTCGCCCTTGGCCAAGCGGTTCTCGTTATAAAACTCCCGCAAATAAAACTTATGATTCGCGGCCGCCATCCGCGTCGAGTCCTGATTCCAGAACAGCAGGTCGAACGGAAACGGCTTCTTGCCAAGCATGTAGTTGTTGACGACGTAGGGCCAGATGAGGTCGCGCGGCCGCATCATGTTGAACACGTTGGCCATGCGTGAGCCGTCGAGGAAGCCCTTTTCGGTCATCAGGGAATCGAGACTGTCGAGCTGAGAGTCGTCGGTGAACAGCAGGAGATCGCCGGCGAGCGTGAAGTCGACTTGCGTCGTCAGCAGGGTGCAGCATTTGAACGGCTCTTCGCCGCGCTGGGCGAGATAGGCCAGTCCGGTCGCCAGCGCGGTGCCGCCGACGCAGTAGCCGAGCACGTTGATTTTTTGAAGTCCCGTTTCCTCCTTGACGGCACGAACAGCCTCAAGGATGCCTTCGAGGATGTAATCTTCGAAGGTCTTTGCGGCGAGGCGTTCGCTGGGATTGACCCATGAAATAACGAAGACAGTAAAGCCCTGGTCGACGACGTATTTGATGAAGCTTTTCGATGGGGTCAGATCGAGGATGTAATATTTGTTGATCCAGGGCGGCACCATCAGCAGCGGGCGCTCACGCACCTTATCAGTCGTCGGCGTGTACTGGATGAGTTGAAAGAGTTCGTTCTGATAGACGACTTTACCAGGCGTCGTCGCCAAGTTACGGCCAAGTTCGAAGGCGTTCGCATCAGTCTGGCTGATCTTCATAAGATCGCCGGAACGCTTCAGGTCCTCGGCGAGCAGGTTGGCTCCGTTCAGGAGATTGCGCGCGTTCGATTCAATCGTTTCGCGAAGCACCTCCGGATTGGTCACCAGAAAATTCGTCGGCGAATAGGCGCTGGTGTACTGGCG
>JAICLG010000140.1 GCA_025927515.1 Hyphomicrobium sp. | reverse complement strand
GTCAATTACGATTTCATTCCTGACATCGCGATCCGCAACGTCACCGTGATGACCGGGAATCCGGTCTTTGGTTTGAACGCGCTCGGCGGCGCCATTTCTTTCGATATGCAGGATGGCTTCAATTACCACGGTGCGGAATTCGACGTGCGCGCCGGCTCGTTCGGTCGCATCCAAGAGTCTGCTCAGGCAGGCCTGCAAGTCGGCAACTATGCTGCATACATCGCCTTGCAGAACATCAACGACGACGGGTGGCGCGAGTTCTCGCCGACAACGATCAACCGCATGTTCGCGGACTTGGGCGTCAAAGGCGATGGGTCGGAGTTTCACATCAACTTCAGCGGGGCCAACAACTCCTACGGCATAACCGCAGCGGCACCAGAAGAGTTGTTAGACAAGGGCTGGGATCGGACATTCACGTCGCCCCAGACGACCGACAACCAGATGGAAATGGTTTCGGTGAACGGGTCCGTCGTCGTGGCTCCCCACACCACCGTATCGGGCGTGGCGTACTATCGTCACTTCAAACAGGCACACCAGGACGGCAATATCGCGGAATTTGAAGCCTGCGGTGCTTTTCTCTGCGACGAGGACGATGAGCCGTTAGAAAATGTAAACGGCGATCCCATCCGCAATCCTGGCGGCGAGCTTGGTTCGATCGACAGCACATCGCAGAACGCCGACAGCTATGGCTTCTCTTTGCAGGCCGTCAACAAGTCGAGGCTGTTCGGCTATAAGAACCAGTTCCTGATCGGCACGAGCTTCGATCATGGGCACGTCAATTACACAGCGAACAGCGAGGTCGGCTTTTTCCTGCCTCACTTCGTCGTGCAGGGCACGGGCAACATCGTCGGGGGCGATGATGACGGGCCGCGCAATCTTGCAACGATCAACGACTATGTTGGCGTCTTTTTCACCAATACGACGGATTTGACGGACAGGCTCTCGGTGACCGTCGGCGGCCGATATAACTACGCTGCAATTTCGCTGGAGAATCTCAACGATCCAACGGACCCCGATCTCAACGTTACGAGCATCTATCAAAGGTTCAATCCAGCCGCCGGGCTGACATATAAATTGCTGCCAGGGCTTTCGCTCTATGGCGGCTATTCGGAAGCGAACCGCGCCCCAACGCCGGGCGAAAGCGCATGTGCCGATCCGGAGCAGCCGTGTTTGATCGAAAGCTTTTTGACGGCCGACCCGCCGCTCGGCCAAGTCGTCTCGCATACGTGGGAGGCGGGCCTCAGGGGAGACTACGGAAATCCTCATGATCGCTTCCAATGGAACGTCGGATATTTCCGGACTTTGAATACGAACGATATCGTCACGCAAATTGCCGAGGGCGGCACGCGCGGGTACTTCATCAACGCCACCGACACGCTGCGGCAGGGGCTTGAGGCGAGTGCTCAGTACAATACGGATCGTTACCGTGTGTACGCCAGCTACACCTTCACCGATGCGACCTACGACAAGCCTTGGGAGGCGTTCTCGCCGAACAATCCGGCGGCAGGTGAATGCAACGAGCCCGGCGATGATGATGTTTGCTTGCAGGTTCATAGCGGGGACAGGATTCCCGGCATTCCGCAGCATCTATTCAAGGCAGGCTTCGATTATTGGCTGACGCACAAGTGGAAATTCGGCGCCGATCTCATTGCCGCAAGCAGTCAATATTTCTACGGCGATGAAAGCAACTCGAACGCACCGCTTGCGGGCTACGCGAAGGTGAACCTTCACACCTCGTACGATGTGACCGATCACATTCAGATCTATGGATTGATCGACAACCTGTTCAACACGCATTTCGGCACCTACGGCACGTACTTTGATACCGACGAGGCTTCGGATGTTTCGCTCGGGGAGATGGACTTCAAGAATGCACGCTCCATTACCCCATCCATGCCGTTCGCGGCATACGGCGGCATCAAGGTAAAATTCTAGCGTTCATCACGGCCTTATCCCGAAACTTGGAAGCGGCGGACTTCAACCCGCCGCTTTCTTTTTGCATCGGCGCGGTTCGCGTGGCGAGGACACGATGTAAGAGGAACAATTCTCATCGGCGAGTGGGAAGCCCACCTATTGCAACTCCGCGATAATGCCTCCTTGTGCGAGCGATAAGCGGGGCGCTCGACATGGAATTTCGATTTTCATCTCTGTATTTGACCGACGTGGTAGTAATCTGCCTCGCCAGAGCCGCTGATAAAAGCGGAAGGCCGAGTTATTGGCGCTTGCTCGACTGTCTCGGTGATCGAGCCTTGCAGAGCATGGACCATTAGAGGTGCATGCTATCTATGATAGCGTGACGCGCGTGCCGCTTCGGTGCTGCTCGCTCTGGAAATCAGGCCGCCCATGTCACGCAAAATTCTTGTCTTCTATGGCTCCTATCGGCGGGATCGCAAAGGCATTCGCCTTGCGAATTTCGTTGTCTCCCAATTGAAAGCGCGTGATGACGATGCGGAGCTCGTCGACGCCAAAGCGCTCGATCTGCCGATGCTCGATCGAATGTATAAAGAATATGCTCCGGGTCAGGCTCCTGCAGTAATGCAGGCGCTGGCCGAAAAGATCAAAGGAGCGGATGCGTTCGTTTTCGTTACGGGCGAGTACAATTGGGGTGTGCAGCCTGGACTCAAGAACTTGACGGACCATTTTCTTGAGGAATGGTTCTGGCGTCCGGCGGCAATCGCCAGTTATTCAGGCGGCCGTCTTGGCGGTGTGAGATCCAGCCTGGCATGGCGCAGCACACTTTCGGAAATGGGACTGATCGTCATTTCAAGCACGCTGGCTGTCGGACCGATCGAGCGGACATTGGATGAGAACGGCGAGCCGGTCGGAGAGGCTGGGTCGATCTTACTGCAAGCATTTCCGCGATTTGCGGACGATTTAATATGGTGGGCCGAGGCCGCGAAAGCGCAGCGCCTCCGTAAGGCGCCGCCGTATTGATCCGGCATATTGCCATCATAGCGTACGTCGACTAAATGCCGGAACTGCCGAAGCGACCGGCAAGTCGATCCGGTTCAGACGCATCAGCTGAAAGAAGAGCAGCTCAATGTCCAACGCCGACCTTGCAAGCGTGGGTGATCATTTCATGGTCGGCCTGCGCCCGACTGCCTCGCTTCATCCGTCGGACCGAGAATTGCTGCGCGACCTCCGCCCCGCCGGCGTCATCCTCTATAAGAGCAATTTTCGTCATGATCTTCCGTACGAGGATTGGCTCGCCAGCCATTCGAAACTTATCGCGGCGGCGCGCGAGGCGACGGGACGGGAGCGGCTTTTTGTGGGCATCGATCACGAAGGTGGCCGTGTCTGCCGCACGCCTCCCCCGATCACCCGATATGCTTACGCGCGCTCGTGGGGCGCCAATGCCGGAACGGTCGGAGCGGCGATGGGGGTAGAACTCGCATCGCTCGGCATCAACTTGAGCTTTGCGCCGATTCTCGACATCGACAGCAATCCGCAAAATCCGGTCATAGGGGCGCGCTCCTTCGACACGACGAGCGAGGACGTCATTGCCAAGGCGCTGGAGTTCGCAAGGCAGTTGGAAGCGAATGGCGTGCGCGCGTGCGGTAAGCATTTTCCGGGGCACGGCGATACGCAGGTCGACTCGCACTATGAGCTGCCGGTTATCCATGCGACGCTCGATGCGCTGCGGGGCAGGGAGCTTCAGCCGTTCATTGCGGCGATCGCCGCAGGGATCGGCATGATCATGACCTCTCACATCCTTTTCAAGGCTATCGATTCCGATTGGCCGGCGACATTGTCGCGTCGGATCACTCATGGTCTGCTTCGGACGGAACTGGGATTTGATGGCGTCATCGTCTCCGACGACGTCGGAATGCGCGCGGTCAGCAAGCTGTTTGATAATCCGGACGCGGCGTTGCAGTTCATGGCGGCCGGCAATGACATGATGATGATCTGCGCGCATTGGGCGGATACGGAACGGGCTCGGCCATTGGCGCAACGCATCGTCGAAGGGCGCCGATCGGGAGAGCTCGACCCGCACGCGCTTGAACGCTCAAAGGAGCGGATTAATGCGATGCTCGAGCGCACGGCTCAGAATGACGTTCGCGCTCTTAGCGAGGACGTGTTTCGGCAGCACGCTAAAGCGGGCGCGCTATTCTCGGAGGCGACGGCCGAGGTTATCTAACGTCGCCACACCAATCGAAGAAGCTCGGGCTCCTTCAGCGATCGCGGTCAATCTCTGTTGCTTGCCAATGCAGCTTCGAGTCGATCGAGAAATCCGGATTGGCTCTTGAGGATCTTCTGTCGTGCTGTCTGCAGTGGAAACCAGACGGCAGCATCGATCTCCGGAAAGCTTTGATTGCGTCCGGATTTCGGTGGCCATTCCATTTCAAACGTATTGCTAACCAAATGTTGAGGATCCCAATTCTCCTCGATCGCCCAGGCGTGGACGAGCTTGCCGCCGGCTTGCCTGAGCGTACCGAGTGATAAAGGCTGCCCTTGCGCATCGTGGCCCGTCTCCTCGGCAAACTCGCGGCGCGCTGCGGCGAGTGCGTCCTCGCCATCTTCAATTTCGCCTTTCGGCAGCATCCACGCGCCATCGTCCTTGCGACGCCAGAACGGTCCACCGGGATGGACGAGAAGAACTTCCAAGCCGTTCAGGCGGCGAAACAGCAGGAGCCCTGCGCTGATTTTATTTTTCAGGGATAGCTTCCGATCAATCATATGGGCAAAAGCGAGTTCGGGTGGTTGCAATCGGCGATTGTAGCAATTGTCTCGCATGCTTGTCTCAGTCGATGCCTATTGACGGCCGGGAAGGTGATGGTGACATCATGCTTTCACGGATCGGGAACTGACCCGTATCGGCGTCGATTTCCCGAATACCGGTGACGAAGGAACGGGCCATGTCAGATCGAAATCCCATGGGTTGGATGCTGTCGGACGCGATCGAAACGCTCGCTCGCGCCGAGCGAATGCATCGTCAGTTTTTCCAGCTGCGTTCGTACGGAACGTCGGGCGAGCCTTCCTGGGAGCCGCCGATCGATGTGCTGGAGACTGAACGCGAGGTGCTGGTTTTCGTTGCATTGCCGGGAGTTGATCCGGCCGGAGTAAAGGCCGTCATCGAAGACGGAACGCTTGTCGTAGCGGGTCACCGAACGCTTCCTGCGGAACTGCGCAGCGCGGTCATCCATCGGTTGGAGTTACCGCAAGGACGGTTCGAACGCCGCGTTCCATTGCCCGCAGGTCGCTACGCCGTTCGCCAGTTTGCGGCCAACGGTTGCCTTGTGTTCAATCTGACGAAGCTGGCTTGAGGAAAGCGACGATGAGTCTTTCCGGCGATTCAAACGGCACCGGCGCGAGCGGTTCGGCTGCTCCAAAAGCGGCCGAGCAGAACGTTTCTCTTCCTTCGGATGCGCTCATTCTTCTTCCCGTACGGCACTTCGTGCTTTTTCCCGGCCTCGTCATGCCACTCACGATCGGGAGAAAAAAATCGATTGCCGCAGTCCAGCAAGCGGTCCGCGAGCAACGTCAAATCGGCATTGTTCTGCAGCGCGATGCAGAAGCCAACGATCCCGACCCCGATGATCTTTACCGGATGGGAACGCTCGCCAATATCGTTCGCTACATTACGGCTCCCGATGGTAGCCATCACGTCATCGTTCAGGGCGTGCAACGCATTCGAATTTTGGATTTTCTTCCGGGTACTCCTTTTCTCGCCGCACGGGTCATACAGCTGCCCGAGCAGGAGGCGCGTTCGCCCGAACTTGAGGCGCGTTTTCGCAATCTGCAAAGCCAAGCATTGGAAGCGATGCAACTTCTACCCGAGGCGCCGCACGAACTCATCGCCGCCATTCAGAATACGGCGTCAGCTGCCCAGCTCGCCGACCTTGCGGCCGGATACATGGACATTCCCGCTTCGGAAAAGCAGCAGATTCTGGAGACCGTCGATCTTACCTCGCGTATCGATCGAGTGTCTCAGCTTCTGGGCGAACGCATCGAAGTGATGCGGCTCACGCAGGAAATCGGCCGGCAAACCAAAGCGACTTTGGACGAGCGTCAACGCGAAGCGGTCTTACGCGAGCAGATGGCGACCATTCAGCGTCAGCTTGGCGAGACGGATGGTAAAACGCAGGAGGTGGCGGAGCTAACAGAAGCCATCGCCAAGGCTCACATGCCTCCGGATGTCGAGGGACAGGCGCGCAAGGAACTCGGTCGCTATCAACGAATGCCGGAGGCGGCGGCCGAGTCCGGCATGATCCGCAGCTATCTCGATTGGCTGATCGAGCTTCCCTGGGGCCTTCCCGAGGAAAAGCCGATCGATATTGCCGCGGCGCGCCGCATTCTCGATGAAGATCACTTCGGTCTGGAGAAAATCAAGAACCGTATCATCGAATACCTTGCAGTTCGGAAACTCGCTCCGAACGGCAAGGCGCCGATCCTTTGCTTCGTCGGGCCGCCCGGCGTCGGCAAGACATCGCTGGGCCAGTCGATTGCGCGTGCGATGGAACGTCCGTTCGTGCGCGTGAGCCTTGGCGGTGTCCACGATGAAGCGGAAATTCGCGGACATCGGCGCACCTATGTTGGCGCGCTGCCGGGTAACATAATTCAGGCCATTCGAAAGGCCGGTGCGCGCAATTGCGTGATGATGCTCGACGAAATCGACAAAATGGGCCGAGGCATTCAGGGCGATCCGTCGGCGGCCATGCTCGAAGTTCTCGATCCCGAGCAGAACAACAGCTTTCGCGACAACTATCTCGGCGTGCCGTTCGATTTAAGCCGAGTCGTCTTCATTGCGACGGCGAACATGCTGGAAACGATTCCTGGGCCTTTGCGCGACCGCATGGAGATCATCAGCCTCAGCGGCTATACCGAAAGCGAGAAGCTCGAAATTGCGCGGCGCTATCTTGTCCGCCGTCAACTTGAAGCGAATGGCCTAAAACCCGAACAGGTGGAGATCGACGACGACGCGCTTCGCGGCATCATTCGCGGTTACACGCGCGAAGCCGGAGTTCGCAGTCTGGAGCGGGAGATCGGGCAGGTTTTCCGGCACGCGGCCGTCTCGATTGCCGATGGAAGCGCGACGCATGTGCGCATAACCGCCGGAGATCTTTCCGATGTGCTTGGAGCGCCGCGCTTCGAAAATGAAGTCGCGATGCGGACGAGTGTGCCTGGTGTCGCAACGGGTCTCGCGTGGACGCCTGTCGGAGGCGACATCCTGTTTATCGAAGCGACGCGGGCGCCGGGGAAGGGCGGGCTCATCCTCACTGGCCAGCTCGGTGACGTCATGCGCGAAAGCGCTCAGGCCGCTCTATCGCTCGTGAAGAACAGAGCGGCTTCGTTCAGCATCGATCCAAAGATCTTTGAGACGAGCGATATTCACGTGCACGTGCCGGCGGGGGCTACGCCGAAAGATGGGCCGAGCGCTGGTGTCGCGATGTTCACTGCGCTTGTGTCGTTGCTCACGAATCGGACGGTCAGGAACGATACCGCCATGACCGGCGAAATCTCGCTGCGCGGGCTTGTGCTGCCCGTCGGCGGTATCAAGGAGAAGGTGGTTGCGGCGGCATCGGCTGGGCTCAAGCGTGTGATCCTACCTGCCCGCAACAAGCGCGATTTCGACGACATTCCGCGTGATGCGCGCGACCGACTGGAATTCATCTGGGCCGAACAGGTCGACGATGCGATCAGATCGGCGTTGGATGAAGGCGCTCCGCCCAAGACCTAGCCGTTAGTATACAATATAGGTATACAAATGTTCGGGCGGCTGTTTGGTCTACTCGTCATAGCGTGGTCGTTGTGCGAGGACATCAGCAATGGATGCGGCTGACGCAAGCGCGTGACGATCTGCGATTGAGAGGCGATGATGACGACCAAGAAGAAGGACGTGCTGCAACCGGT
>JAICLG010000029.1 GCA_025927515.1 Hyphomicrobium sp. | reverse complement strand
CGCTGGAGCCGAGCCATGCGCTGGCGCAGGTGATGAAGCTCGCGCCGAAACTTCCGAAAGACAACCTGCTCGTGGTGAACGTGTCCGGTCGCGGCGACAAGGATCTCTTCACCGTCGCCAAGCACCTCGGCATGAAAATCTGACAATGGGCCGGCGGACCCTAACTTCCCCTCCCCTCAGGGGAGGGGCAGGGGTGGGGTGAAGACCCGGGCGAATACTTAGCGGCGCAAGTAGGGGATAAGTCGATGCATCGAACCTTCGGTTCGACCGTCGCGCATGTTTACTCTCCCCACCCCCAACCCCTTCCCGCTGGGGAGGGGAGCAGAGTGGGAAGGCCGGTGAACAGGTGAGCAGTGGATCATTGGACGAATGCTTGTCGCGCGGTGGCAGGAGCACGTGCTGGGCTCCGAACAATGATCTCCGAACTCGAATTTGCGACGCGGACTTGGCATGCCTGAGATAACGGGCTAATGCGCGTGTCGAACGAACATGTGCGGTCGATTTAAACGGTGTGCTGGAACGTTATGGCGAAGTTGGAGAATGCAGTGACGGCTCGTCGTGATGTCGCCCCTCACCCCGGCCCTCTCCCCGCTCGCGGGCAGAGGGAGTAGCAGCCATGACCACGCACCAAACTCGCATCGATGCGCGCTTTGCGGCGCTGAAGAAAGAGAAACGTCCGGCGCTGATCACGTTCGTGACGGCGGGTGATCCCGATCTCGAGACCAGCAAGACGATCCTCGGCGGGCTGGCGCACGCGGGCGCCGACGTCATCGAGCTTGGAATGCCGTTTTCCGATCCGATGGCCGACGGTCCCGCGATCCAGGCGTCCTCGCAGCGGGCGCTGAAGGCCGGTCAGACGATGGCCAAGACACTTCAGATGGTGCGGGACTTCCGGGCCCAGGACACCACGACGCCGATCGTTCTGATGGGCTACTACAACCCGATTTACGTCTACGGCAACGACCGCTTCATCACGGACGCCAAGGCCGCCGGTGTCGATGGTCTGATCGTCGTCGATGTGCCACCGGAAGCCGACGACGAGCTATGTCTGCCGGCGATACAGGCGGGGCTCAACTTCATCCGGCTGGCGACGCCGACCACCGATAAAGCGCGGCTGCCCGCTGTGCTGCAGAACACGTCCGGATTCGTTTACTACGTTTCGATCACCGGGATTACCGGGGCCGCCACGCCTGTGGTAAACGATGTTCAGAAACACGTGAGCGCGATCAAGGCGGCGACGCCGCTGCCTGTGGTTGTGGGATTCGGCGTTAAAACCGGCGAACAAGCCCGGGCTTTGGCGCGGGGAGCGGACGGGGTCGTCGTGGGGTCGGCAATCGTCGCGCGGATCGAAAAATCCTTGGGTCCCAAGGGCGAAGCCACGTTGTCGACACCGATGGCTGTGCTTGATCTGGTGAAAGAGTTAAGTTCGGCCCTACGCACCGACTAGCGCGGCGAGACGATTGGCTCTATTGGATTGCCGCCTCTGCACGCCCATTTTTGTGCAGCGCCTAGCGCAGGTCGAGGGTGTGGCGCTAAATATAGCAGCCTGCCGCGGAGCTTGCCCCTGCCCGCACATGGGGCCGGTAAGCACTTACAGCGGACTACGAGGAGCCTAGCCGAGTGAATTGGATCAACAACGTTGTCCGCCCGAAGATCAGCGGGCTGTTGTCGACAGCGAAGCGTGAGGTACCGGACAATCTCTGGGTGAAATGCCCGGAGACGGGCGAGATGGTCTTTTACAAAGACCTGGAGGCCAATCAGTTCGTCGTCCCCGGCTCGAACTATCACATGAGGATGGATTCGCAGCAGCGGCTGCGCCACCTGTTCGATGGCGGTGAGTATCAGCTGGTAGCTGTTCCGGCTGTGCAGCAGGACCCGCTCAGATTTCGTGACGGGCGCAAATATACCGATCGTCTGAAAGACGCGAAGACGACGACGAAACTCGAAGACGCCGTGCTCGTCGGTGAAGGCCAGCTCGATGGCCGGCCGGTCGTTGCTGCAGTGCAGGATTTCCGCTTCATGGCGGGTTCGCTCGGCATGGCGGCCGGCGAGGCTCTGGTTACCGGCATGCTGCGCGCCGTTGAACTCAAAACCCCATTCATTCTTTTTGCGGCATCGGGCGGCGCACGCATGCAAGAGGGCATCCTCTCGCTTATGCAAATGCCGCGCACGACGATTGCCGTTCAGCGTCTCAAGGAGGCGCGGTTGCCCTACATCGTCGTTCTGACCGATCCGACGACGGGCGGCGTGACGGCCTCGTATGCGATGCTTGGAGACGTTCACATCGCTGAACCCGGCGCGCTCATTTGTTTCGCGGGTCCGCGCGTTATCCAGCAGACGATCCGCGAGCAGCTTCCCGATGGCTTCCAACGCGCCGAATACCTGCTGTCGCACGGCATGGTCGACATGGTCGTCCATCGTCATCAGCTGCGGGAGACGCTATCACGCGTTTGTCGGCTGCTGATGTCGGGCGTTCAAGTAGCGAAACCCAAAGACACGCATCACATGAACGGCAAGCCTTACATGAATGGCGCGACGGTCGATGCGCGCGTCATGGAGACTGCGGCTCGCGAGTCCGGCGGCGTCGTCGAACCGGAGGTCGTTCCGAACAGTCAGCGTTTCGAGCCAGGAAAGACTGACAAGAACCGCGACGACACAGCTTCATCAGCAAACGCCAACGATGCGCCGCCCGGCGCCTGAACGGTCAAAACCCAAAAAACATAGACGCCGTCATGACCCCGTCGAAGACCCGCCCGTCGAGCGACGCGCTGCTTAACGATCTGATGCTGCTGCATCCGCGGCTCATCGACCTGTCGCTCGGGCGTGTCGAGCGCCTGCTTGCGAAGCTTGGCCACCCCGAACAGAAATTGCCGCCGGTCGTGCACATCGCAGGAACCAACGGCAAAGGGTCCGTCACCGCTTATCTGCGCGCCTTCATGGAAGCGGCGGGCAGGCGCGTTCATGTCTATACGTCGCCGCATCTTGTGCGTTTTCACGAGCGCATCGTGCTTGCGGGAGAGGACGGCATCGGGCGTCCAATCGATGAAGACTCCCTCGTCGACGTGCTGATGCGCGTGCAAGACGTCAACGACGGCGACGACATCACTCAATTCGAGATCACCACGGCGGCGGCGTTTCTGGCGTTTTCCGAACGGCCCGCTGATGTGCTTCTGCTCGAAGTCGGCCTTGGCGGCCGTCTCGACGCGACCAACGTCATTGCCGATCCGGCGGCGACTATCATTACGCCGATCTCGATGGATCACGCCGAGAAGCTCGGTCCAACGCTCAGCAAGATCGCAGCGGAAAAGGCTGGAATCCTGAAGCGGGGAGCGGCAGGGATCATTTCGCAGCAGCCGGACGAAGTCTTGGCGGTCATCGAAGCGCGGGCGCGCGCCATCGGCGCCGAGCTGACGATCTGGGGTCGCGACTTCGACGCGTATGAGCAAGCCGGACGCCTGTTGGTTCAAAGGGGCGATCAACTGCTCGACCTGCCGTTGCCTGCGCTTGTCGGCCGGCATCAGATCGTCAATGCCGGAACGGCCGTCGCCGCGGCTCTCGTGCTCGGAGAGAGGGTTCCTTCTCTGCGTCTCGACGAGCGGGCGATCGAGGTCGGGCTCAGGACGGTCGAATGGCCGGCGCGCATGCAGCGGCTTTCATCGGGACCGTTGGCGGACATTCTCAGCGACGATATCGAGCTATGGCTGGATGGCGGTCACAATCCCGCGGCGGGAGACGTGATTGCCGACACACTTGCGTCGCTTGATGAGAAATCGCCGAAGCCCGTCTATCTCGTCGTGGGCATGATGGGCCAGAAGGATGCGCTCGGATTTTTGGCGCCGTTTCGGGGGCTCGTGCGCGCCATCTACACGGTGCCGATCCCGGGGGCACACGAGGCTCCCCACGCGCAGGAAGATCTCGCGGAAATTGCCCGTGGTGCGGGGATGCAGGCCGTGGATCGCGAAAACGTGATTGAGGCGCTCCGCACGATTGCTGCGCTGCCGGAGGGGCCGAAACGCGTTCTGATTTGCGGTTCTCTCTATCTCGCGGGTCACGTCCTGTCGCTTCAGCAAGGCCCCTGAATAATCCGCTTGCAAACCTCTTTGCGTGGTGCGTCGAGGGTCATAAAATTTGCGCGTTTGCCGTCAACGTTTCCGGCGCGTGATCGCACTCGCGTGTCGGGCGCGTGGCCGTCCCTACTAATGGATGAGACCGCTGCGCTGGCTTGACGAGGCGCGTTTGGGCTATCACTTCGCCATAGGACGCCCCCAATAAATAATCAAAGAGGAGATTTGTGATGCAGCATGTTGCTATGGATAAGCTCAAGGGCCGCCAAGTCATCAAATCGCGTTACGAGAATTTTATCGGGGGAAAGTGGGTTGCTCCAGTTCGCGGTCAATATTTTTCGAATGTGACGCCGATAACCGGCCAGTCCGTTTGCGAAGTCGCACGTTCGACGGCGGAAGACGTCGAGCTTGCTCTCGATGCCGCGCACAAAGCGCGTGAAGCCTGGGGCAATACGTCGGCGGCGGCGCGCGCTCGCATTCTGAACAAGATCGCCGACAGGATGGAAGAAAACCTCGATGTCCTGGCGCTCGTCGAAACGATCGACAACGGCAAGCCGATCCGCGAGACGACGCATGCTGACATGCCGCTCGCGATCGATCACTTCCGTTATTTTGCAAGCTGCGTTCGTGCTCAGGAAGGTTCGATCTCGGAGATCGATCACGATACCGTTGCGTATCACTTCCACGAGCCGCTCGGTGTCGTCGGCCAGATCATTCCGTGGAACTTCCCGATACTCATGGCAGTCTGGAAGCTCGCTCCGGCGCTTGCCGCGGGCAACTGCGTCGTGCTGAAGCCTGCCGAGCAGACGCCGATGTCGGTCATGGTTCTGATGGACATTATCGGCGATTTGCTGCCGGAAGGCGTGGTCAACGTCGTCAATGGTTTCGGCGTCGAAGCCGGCAAGCCGCTGGCGCAGAACAAGCGCATCGCGAAGATCGCATTCACGGGTGAGACGACGACAGGCCGCCTCATCATGCAGTACGCATCGGAAAATATCATTCCGTGCACGCTGGAACTCGGCGGCAAATCGCCGAACGTCTTCTTCGCGGACGTCATGGACGCGGATGATGAATACTTCGACAAGTGCCTCGAAGGTTTCACGATGTTTGCGCTGAACCAGGGCGAGGTCTGCACCTGCCCGAGCCGTGCGCTCGTTCAGCGCTCGATCTATGAAAAGTTCATGGAGCGTGCTCTGCAGCGCGTCGTGAAGGTCAAGCAGGGCCACCCGATGGACGCGACGACGATGATCGGCGCCCAGGCTTCGAACGATCAGCTCGAAAAGATCCTAAGCTATATCGAGATCGGCAAGGGCGAAGGCGCGCGTGTGCTGACGGGTGGCAAGCGTGCGAGCCTCGGCGGCGAACTGGCGAGCGGCTACTACGTCGAGCCAACGGTTCTCGAAGGCCACAACAAGATGCGCGTCTTCCAGGAAGAAATCTTCGGGCCCGTGCTTGCGGTCACCACCTTCGAGGACGACGCGGAAGCATTATCGATTGCCAACGACACGCTCTACGGGCTCGGCGCGGGCGTATGGACGCGCAACGGCACGCGCGCCTATCGCATGGGCCGGGGCATCAAGGCGGGCCGCGTCTGGACCAACTGCTATCATGCTTATCCGGCGCACGCCGCGTTCGGTGGCTACAAGCAGTCGGGCATCGGCCGCGAGAACCACAAGATGATGCTCGATCATTATCAGCAGACGAAGAACATGCTCGTCAGCTACAGCCCGAAGGCGCTCGGCTTCTTCTGATCGCAGTAAGCTGAGGAGCTTTCCTCCCACTCCATGGCCGGGCTCGACCCGGCCATCCAGGATGATTGTCAGGGCTTGTGCATGTTGCCCTGGATGGCGGCCTCGGAGGGCGGCCATGGTGTAAAGAGGTACGGTCATTGGGCGCGGACCGGGACGTCTGGTGCGTGCCTTTTTTTCTTACGTGAGGAGATTGTCGAATGGTCACTCGCGTGACGGCGACGTCCGATACGTTGCAGCTCATCAAGAAGCTCGAAGGCATCCACGGGCCGCTGCTTTTTCACCAGTCCGGTGGCTGCTGCGACGGCAGCTCGCCAATGTGCTATCCGCGCGGTGAATTCAAGGTCGGCGCCCAGGATGTCTACATGGGTGAGATTGGTGGGCAGCCGTTCTACATTGGCCGGTCCCAATTCGAGTATTGGCAGCATACGCATCTCATCATCGATGTCGTGCCGGGCCGGGGTTCGGGGTTTTCGGTGGAAGCGCCTGAGGGCGTACGCTTCCTGACGCGTTCGCGGGTTTTCACCGATCGGGAGAACGATGAACTCGATACGCTCGGGCCACCTCCAACCGGCGTCGAACATCCGCCGGCTTAGAGAAAAGAACTGAATTTTAGCTTTGCTCTGGGTCCCGGCTCTCGCCTTCGGCTCGTCCGGGATGACAAGAAAGGGCAGTACTCCAGTGTTGTCATCCCGGCCGAAGCGCAGCGGAGAGCCGGGACCCACGACCACACGTTCGCAAGTTCGAATTCATCAAGGAGCTGCCGAATGCCGCCATCAAAGACGCTGCGCGAAATCACAGGGCTTGGGCATACGCCCACGACGATTGGAAAATCGGCGCTGGTGCTGATCGATTGCCAGAACACCTATCGCGAAGGTGTCATGCAACTCGATGGCGTCGAGCCTGCGCTTGTCGAATGCCAGAAACTTCTCGCCCGCTATCGCGATGCGGGGCGGCCCGTCATTCATATCCAGCACGATGCGGGTAGCGGCTCGCCCTATGACGTGAACGATCGCATCGGCGCCATTGCCGACGTCGTGAAGCCGCGGGAGGGCGAGCCGATCGTCGTCAAGGCTTATCCGAGTTCGTTCGAGAAGACCAACCTCGACGATCTGCTCAAGGGGTACGGCGTCGAGGACGTGGCGCTCGTCGGTTTCATGACGCACGTCTGCGTCAACTCGACGGCGCGGGCCGCATTCAACCACGGATACCGCGCGACGGTCGTTGGAAACGCCACTGCGACGCGTGCATTGGCGAGTCCAACGGGTGGTGGGGTGACGTCGGCGAAGGACCTCCACGAAGCGAGCCTGACGGCGCTGCACGATATCTTCGCGGTTGTCGTTCCTGCGGCTGACGACATCAAGAATTAGGAAGCGCCGCCGAATTCCCTTTCCTCACGGGGGAGCGCGCCGGGATTCCGCGTGGAAGGATGCGGGCTCACCACAGAAGGAAGTGGAGAGTCCAAAATAAAAGGCCCCGCGTCTGGCGGGGCCTTTCGAATTGCGAATTGTCACGCGCGATCAGACGGCGGCGGCGACGCTCGAGTTGATCCAGTCCTCAAGCTTCTTCTTCTGGACGATGGCGCCGGTATGCTGTGCTGCAACCTTGCCGCCCTTGAAGATCAGCAACGTCGGCATGGCACGAATGCCGTAAGTGCCGGTAACGCGCGGGTTCTCATCGACGTCGACCTTCACGACCTTGATTTTGCCCTTCAGCTCAGTTGCGACCTGATCGAGCGCGGGCGCCATGGCCTTGCACGGCCCGCACCACGTCGCGTGGAAGTCGACCAGCACGGGTTCGTTCGACTTCAGGACCTCATCATCGAAGCTGGCGTCTGTAACAGCATTAGCCATTGATTCTTCTCCATTTCAGGCCCGGGGAATGCAAGCCGGACGTGCTTTTTCGTGTTCGCATGTAGCCGAGAAAACCGACCTCACAAGTAGGTATTACGTCAGGTAGCGTCAAGGCTCTGAACATCGAGGTTCCATAGCTTCGATTCGAAGTCATCGAGAATGTGAGATGGAATTTCCATCAAACGCGGCCCATCGGTCCAAAGCAGTGCGGCGCGCACGGTGCGGCGCGGATAAATCTTCCCCAATGCCAGCCTGTAGGCGGCCAGCTGATAAAGATAGGCGGCCGCGACAAATCGAACCTCGGACGGAGGGGGCCGGTTCGTCTTGTAGTCTACGATCAGCACCTCGGTTTCTGTTACGGCGAGCCTGTCGATCTGACCCGATAGATCGAGCGCCGGGCCCTTGCCATTTGGCCGCGGGATGACGGCAGCAATCGGGACTTCGGCCATGCTGGCTGTTCCGAAGAGCGCAGCGAAGCTTGGCGCGGAAAGGATCGTCAAGGTTTCGCGGACGATGCTGGCACGCGCGCCTTGCGTCAGTGCGGCGCCTCGTCTTTCGATGAAGGCCGTTGCGATCCGCTCGCGTTGGTTTGCGTCCACCTCCGGAAGATGTTGCAGCAAGGCGTGCGTCAGCGTTCCGCGCAAGAAGCGATGTTCGGTGTTTCCGGAAAGAGGCGAGGGGCCATCATACGTTGCAGCGGGATCGCGTTTCGCCAGCACGATCGGTTCGCCCTCGGCATCCGGCGCATAGGGTTCGAGGCGCGACGGCGCAAGCGGAACGGAGAGCTTCGGCTCGGGCAGCGCTGGTTTGCTCGCGAAGGGCGGCGGCGTGCGCGCTTCGCGCTTCGCTCCTATTTCGTCTTTGGGTTTTTTGGGTTCTGAAATTTGCGGTGCCTCAGCACGCCAAATCTTTCTGCCGTCTTCGAGCGTGATCTCGGACATCGCCGGAATCAGCGCATCGGTTATGACGTCGTACCAGCAGCCCTCGGCCTTGCCGTTTTTGCCCTCGAAGCCGGCAATGTAGAGCCTGTCGCGAGGTCGGGTCATCGCGACGTACAGAAGACGATTGCGTTCCTCCCCGTCGCGCGCATCCTTGGCGACGCGGGCGGTGGCGACGGCGGGAACGCCTGACGAGCCTTTGACGGTCCAGACGATCGGTTCGGCGATCCCTTCGGGCCGCGGCAGGTCGGCGAGTTTCACAAGCCGCGATGAAGCATCTTCGCCTGAAGCTGTCGTGCAGGTGTCCGGTAAAAAGACGATCGGTGCTTCGAGGCCCTTGGCGCCATGCACGGTCATGACGCGGACTTCGTCGCGGCCGTGGTCCATGTCGCGCTTCACCTCGGGATTGCCGGCGCGAAGCTTGGCGAGAAATTGCGTCAACGACGGTGGATCGCTCTCATCGTAAGAGAGCGCGAGATCCAGGAACTCGTCGATCACTTCGGCAGCTTCCGGACCGAGGCGATTGAGCATATTCCTGCGCATGCCGTCGCGTTCGAGAATGCCGGAGAAAAATTCGAAAGGGGGTGCAAAGTCGGCCTTGGCGCGCCAGCGCTTGAGGGTCTCGGCCGCGAATTTGTATTTCGGTTCGGTTTCGGCTCTTTCGATGAACGCTTTCCAGAGCGTCTTTTGCTCTCGATGGTAGGCGATATCGAGAAGATCATGATCGTCGAGATTGAAGAACGGGCTCTTGAGAACGGTTGCGAGCGCCAGGTCGTCTTCGGGCAACGTCAGGAAATCGCCGAGAACCATGAGGTCCTGCACCGCGATCTGATCTATCATTCTGATACGGTCGGCGCCTGCGACGGCAATGCCGCGACGCTTCAAGGCGGCAACCATCGGCACGGCGAAGGGTTGGCGTTTACGCACGAGGATGAGGATATCTCCCGGACGAATTTGCCGGGCTTCCGACGGAAGCATTTCGCCGCTGTCGATCCAGGCCTTGATGGTATCCGCTATTCGCTCGGCAAGGCGGTTGGCGGGCGATTGTTCTTTCGTGTCCGCAAGCGGCTGCCAGGGATTGGCGGCGTCTGCGTTGTCCCACTTTTCCGTGTCCCAGATTTCGACGAGGCCGGCCTGTCCGATGCGGTTCGCGACATGATCGATGCTATCGTCGTTCGCAGTGAGACCGGGCGTGCGAATTGGGTCGCGAAAGACACGATCGACGGCGTCTAGAACGGGCTTGACGGTGCGGAAGGAAAGCATGAGCGGGACGCGCTTCCAGGGACGCTGCACGCTTTGCGTGAGCTCCGCGAAGCGTTGGCCCATCGTTGCGAACATCTCAGGCGCCGCGCCCTGGAACGAATAGATCGATTGTTTTTCGTCGCCGACCGCGAAGATGGTGCGCGTTCCCGCGCCGGCGCCCATATCCGAGAAGAACTCGCGTGCGAGTTCCGAGATGATGTCCCATTGCTCCGGGCTCGTGTCCTGCGCCTCGTCGACGAGGATGTGGTCGAGGCCGCCGTCGAGTTTGAAGAGCACCCATTGCGCCTGACCGTTCTCGCTTGTCAGGAGATCGCGCGTTTTCAGTATGAGATCGTCGAAATCAAGCGCGCCGGCCGAATTGCGCGCGGCCGCGTAGCGTTTCAGGACGTGCCCGGCGATCTGGTAGAGCGCAAGCGATGCCTCGACGAGGATCAGCGCCCGCAACTCCTGCGTCAGGCGGAAGAAATTCTGTTGTGCGTCCTGGCAACGCTGGTGCAGCCCGGGCTTTGCCTGCGCCAGCGCTTTGGTCATCACGCTCTTTCGGATCGCTTCTCCTTTGTCGATCAGGAAGTAGTCACCGAGAACGTTTGCTCTGCGCCGGTGATCGGCGTGGCCAAGCGCGACTCTAAGCCGTTCGCTGTGACCGACGTCTGTCTTGCCGCCCGTTGCGAGCAGCTCGCAAATTTCGCGCAGATCGCTTTCGGAAAGCACATTCGCGCATTCGGTGTGAAGATCGTCGGCCGCGATCGCCATGCGCACGCCGAGCTGACGGCGAAGAAATTCGTCCATCGCCGTCAGCGCGTCCACAAAATTGGCAGCTTCGGCGCCCGATGCCGCTTCGAGCCATTTGCGTTCTTCGACGGCTTTGGAGATCAGCTGATCGAATTGCGAGTCGGCGGCGTACCGAATGACGATATCGAGCGCTTTGCCGAGAGGCGACATTGGCTCGCTCGTCGCCTGGATCAAAATCGTTTCGATGGCTTCGGCCTTGAGGTCGCGCGCGGCGGTATCATCAAGGATTTGGAAGTCCGGCGGAACACCGGCTTCGATCGGGAAGCGTTGCAAGAGCCGTTCGGCGAACGCGTGGATTGTCTGGACCTTTAGGCCACCGGGCGTCTCGATGGCTCGGGCAAAGAGCGTTCGTGCGCGCGCCATCAATTCGTCGGAAGGGGACGCGCCGTTGACCTTTGCAAGATCCTCCCGCAGGAGATCAGCTTCCATCGTCACCCAGCCGGCGAGGCGGTCAAAGACGCGCTTCGACATTTCTGCGGCGGCGGCTTTCGTAAAGGTGAGGCAGAGAATGCGCTCGGGGCTCGTTCCGGCGAGTAGAAGGCGAAGGACGCGCAGAGTCAGCACGTGCGTCTTGCCCGTGCCCGCGTTGGCGTTGACCCAGGCCGAATTTTGCGGGTCGGAGGCTTTGCCCTGCAGCTGGTCGGTGTTGCGAAGGACGTCTTCAGGCGAACCTTTCTTGATCTCGATGTTCATGTGGCGGCCTCGTCTTCGACGTGGGCTGACCATTCGGCGACGCGCGCAAGGTGCGCATAGGAATCGTAGTCGTAGCGATAGCCGGGCCGGCGGATGGCGCGATACGGCGTTTGCGGGTCGTCGAAGGTCGCGACCAGCTCTGCGAGGGCGGTGCGCGCGTTACCGGCGAGAGCCGCGACGTCGTCGCATTTCACTGTGCGTTCTTCGCCGGGCGGCTCGCCTCCTGAAGCGCGAATGTACCGCAATGCCTCGACCGAGCGTCCAACGAGATGCGGGAAGCCCGTTTCGCTCAGCGCGATCGCGGCTTCGAGGGGCAACTGCGGCGAGCGTCCGCTCTTCACGGCAACATCGTTGGGCGCGGCCCCGGTCTTATAGTCGGTGATGATGATTGAGCTGCCGGTGTCGTCGATGCGATCGGCGCGTGCCGTCAGCGTGAAAGGCTTTCCCAGTGTGTCTATGACCAGGCTGCCGTTCGTTTCGGCAATGATTGTTTCGACGCCGTTCCGGCGTGCTGGTTCGGTCGCGGCGAACCACGTGAGGAAGCGCTTCAGGCGGGGCAGCCAGAAAGCTGCAATGCGCGGATGCCCGGTGTAGCTTTCCAGTACGGCCGTGGCGATGCGTTCGAGTTCGGGAAGCAAGTCTCGCGGAAGTGTGCTCGGATGTTCTTTCGCGAAACGCGAGAGGACGTCGTGGATGAGCCCACCCCTCAGGCTCGCGTCGGGAGCAGCTCCGAGAGGGGGCAATGGATTCAATCTCAGAATGTGGCGCGCGAAGATCGCATAGGGATTGCTGGTCCACTGTTCGATCGCCGTCACGCTCATCTTGCGAGGCCGCATCTCGAATGCAGGCCGCGGTTCCGGTGCCTGAATGATCTTGCGATCGGCATCGTCGATCCGATCGCGAGCGCGTGCCCATGCAAGCCACGGGCTTTCGGCTTCGAGCACGCTTTCGAGGTCCATGCCCTTGAGCAAGGCCCTGATCCGCATCAGCCAGCGCGATGGAACGGTCGGCACGCCATCGATCTTTTCGGCGCGCGTCAGGTAGACCGTCCTGGCGCCTAGCAGCGAGACGAAATCGTGAGCGGCGCGGCCGATTTCTTCTTCGGGTGACGGCAGTTTGAGTTCGGCGCGCATCGGGCGGTTGAGCCAGGCGCCGGGCTCGGCGGCTTCCGGCCATGTGCCTTCATTGAGCGAGCCGAGGATCAGAACATCGGGCTGCTGCAGGCGGGCCTCAAACGGTCCCCAGATGGCAACGCGTGGATGCACGGCGGTGCGCTCGCGGACGTTCTCGCGGGCCAAAAGCGTTGCATAGAGGTCGGCATAGTCGGCGGCGCGAATGCCAACCTCAGGCGTTTCGGATTCGAGGAGCTTCGCGAAAAACTTCGCAGCTGCTTCTCCGGCTTCGCCCTGCCACAGCGGGTTCTGCGTTTCGGCATCTGGCGTTTCGTCGGCGGGCAAGGCCGCGAGAGCTTCGGCGACTTCGGCGTGGGCGCGTGCGAATTCCGAAAGCGGCCGCTCGCCGTTTGAGACGTAAAGCGCGATCAGCGGATTGAACGCTTCGGCCATGCGCGTGACGAGAGTGCGCGCGCCGTCGCAGTCGTCAGGCCAAAGCCGTTGCGCCGCGAGGTGCCGGTGCTTCTTTTCTATGCGGTCGCGCTCGGCGGTATCGAGCGCCGCGATGATGCCTTCGACGCCGCGCCCAAGATACGGCGTGCGGAAGGCGCTGATTTCGAGCGCGCGCGCGTACTTGCGGATGTCAAACGGTTTGAAGCCCAGCCGGCATAGGGGATGGCGCAAGAGGGCCATCGTTTCGGCCGGTGCGAAATGGCTGACGACCGCATTGACGACAAGCGCAAGGAATGCGCCGGGCACCGTCTTCGCGAACGGGCGGCCGGCGCTGTCATCGACGCGGATGCCCCAGGCTTCGAGCCGGATCGCGACACGTCGCGCGAGAAGGCGGTCCGGCGAGACGAGGGCCGCGGTCTGTTCCGGCGTCTCGACGGCTTCACGCAGGATCAGCGCTACCGTCTCGGCTTCGTCCTGGGCCGATGGTGCTTCGATCAGGGAGACGCCGGAGAGCGCCGCCTTGAGCTGGTCTTTCTCGGCAGCCGCCGCGTAGCTATGCCAATGATCCGTTGTTGCCGACGGGCGCATCGCTTCGCTGAAGAAATCGGCGCGTGCCTGGTTTGCCGCATCAGGTTCAGCGCCCGGAAGCGTTCGCACGTTGGTGCGTTCGAGGCCAAGACCGTCGAGCAATTTCTTCAAGCCAAACTGCGGATGCTCGGGGTGACCGGGAACGATGGCTTTCCAGCTTGCCTCGTCCAGCGTCTGGTCGAGAGCGGGCAGCACGATGGCGCCGGAGGCGCGCGCGATGACAGCGCGCATCAGATCGACCGTCGCGGGAATCGAGCCCGTCACGCCAGCGACGATGACAATTTCGTTCGGCTTGAGCCGGGTGATGCGCTCGGCCTCGGCGAGGATGAGAGCGTTGCGGCGCGCTTCGGGCGACGTTGTTCCGGCTGCTTCCAAATAGTGCGGCCAAAGCTCGGTGACGATCTTGAGAAAATCGACGGTCTTCTGCCAATGCTCGGCGTAGGTATCGGGCACCAGATCCTTGATGTTGGCGAGCGATGAATTCTCACGCTCGATGTCATCCATCAACTTCGCGAGTTCGCTGGCGAGCTGCGCCGCTTGCGCGGGCGTTGCGCCTGAGCTGCGGTCGGTCTCGGACTTGGCCATCGTTTCGCGCCAACGGCCGATGAGCTGCATCAGGACCAGAATGCGGTCGAGAGGGTCGATCGCTGGCGGCTGTTCGAGTGCATCGATGCCGGATGCTTCGCCGTTCGCGAGGCTCGCGATCAACGAGAGATCGTCTTCGCCCTCGGAGATCGGGCGAATTCGCGGCATGATGATCGCGGGTTTATTCGCGACCGACAGAAAGGCTTCGCGGGCCGCACGTGCCGCGCGCCGTGTCGGCAAAAGAAGCGTGATGTTCGGCAGCGACAGATAATCGGGCGCACCGCCGCCGGGCGCCGGAAGATTGCCTTCCAGAATTGCGCGGGCCAGCGCCTGCAGAAACGGCACGCCGGGCGGCAATGTGAAGATGTTCGCTGTCATCAATCGGCTCCCGGCAGCGCCGAGCCGATCTTCATCGATTCCGAGATGGCTTTTTCGGCTTCGTCGATGGCGTCCGGTGTTCCGACATGCATCCAGATGCCTTCGAGGCGAAGCCCGTGCAGGCGTCCAGCCTCGATCGCGCGATTCCAGACGCGGTTCAACGAGAAGGGGCCTTTCGGTGCGCCTTCGAAGAGCCGCGGATGCGCGATCGAGACGCCGGTGAAGACGAATGGCGCCAAGCGGGCTCCCGACTGCCGTGTCAGCCGTCCTGCCGGGTCCATCTGAAAGTCCCCTGGTCCGTCGTAGCCGATGCTTGTTGCCACCGGCGCGAGCAGCATCAGGCTGTCCATTCTGGTGTCGTCCCAGGTGCGGATCAGCCGATCGAGATTGGAGCCCATGCCTTCGATCCAGATGGAATCGGAATTGTGGATCAGGAATGGATCGGGGCCGAGCCTGCGAAGCGCGCGGACGACGCCGCCGCCGGTGTCGAGAAGCTCGCCGCGTTCGTCGGAGATGCTGATCTTCGGCGACTTGCGGCCGGACAAGTGCTCCTCGATCTGGTCGGCGAGATAGTGGACGTTGACGATCGCCCGGTCGATGCGCGCATTCGTCAAGCGATCGAGGACGTGATCGATCAACGGCTTTCCGGCGACGGGAACGAGGGGCTTCGGGCGCGCCGACGTCAGGGGCCGCATCCGCTCGCCTTTTCCGGCGGCTAACACAAAGGCGCTGGCGGGACGCTTCGCGGAGGGCATCGTTAGAGTCTCCGGAATTTGTTTAGATCGTCAGAGGTTGCGCTCGAAGCTTCGGAGGCAGGTTCCGGTCATACCACGCCCTGAGCGGCTGCAGACCATCATGCTGCAAATTACGTTCGAGAT
The DNA here is from genome assembly GCA_025927515.1 of Hyphomicrobium sp. Lineage (GTDB taxonomy): Bacteria > Pseudomonadota > Alphaproteobacteria > Rhizobiales > Hyphomicrobiaceae > Hyphomicrobium_B. The sequence continues at coordinate 700 of JAICLG010000029.1, read as the reverse complement.
ACCCCCAGATCCGTGGCAGGTGGGCGAGATATTGGCGCTTGCCGTCGCGCATCGCCAGACGCGCGAAGATGCCGAGAATTTTTGTGTTACGCTGGGCTCCGAGCGCCGCGTAGCAAAAGCGGAATTCTCCGGTGTCGAATGATTCGTCGCGGCTTTTCATGGCGGCGATGTAATGGTCGAGCAGGTCCCTTTCGAGGCCTTCCGGCACATCGACGCGGGCATCCTGCAGCAGCGATACGAGATCGTACGCAGCGGGTCCGGCCATCGCGTCCTGGAAGTCGATGATGCCGACATCGCGCGGCGAGGGCCTGTCATCGAGGGCGATCAGGTTCGGCGAGTGGTAGTCGCGCAGCAGCCATGTCTTCGGTTGCTTCAGGACGCGCGCGAAGACGCGGTGCCATTCGGCCGTGAACGTGTCGCGTGCGCTCTGAGGCGCGGGGCTGCCATGAAGTGCCGGCCAGTACCAATCGAGCAATAATTGCGTCTCGATGTCGAGCACGCCTTCGTCGGCCTGGGGCAGATCGAATGATGTCCCGCCTGTGAGAGACATGCGTTCGGGCGGCGGGGTGGCCTGCACCGCAATCAGCGCGTCGGTGGCGCGACGCCATAGCGATTTTTGATCGGCGCTGCGCGCGACCTCGGAGGCGAAAACCTTGTCGCCGAAGTCCTCGATGATCAGCAGGCCCTGATCGAGATCCTG
>JAICLG010000098.1 GCA_025927515.1 Hyphomicrobium sp. | reverse complement strand
GCGCCTGTCCAAAAATGGAATCTCGGCGGGTTTTCCGGAGCTGCCGGCACCGGGCTTTCGATCGTCTGTTCGGCTTCCTTGCTGGCACGGCGCTCTCTGACGTCCGCAAGCCAGATAATTTCGGCACTCATAACGCACACCTCTGATCGGCGAATTCGCCGGACTGCTTTTGCGTCAGTCATAACCCTCAGGGACGTGAGGAATCGTGAACTTTGGATCGAAAATTTGACGGGCTGGCCGCGCGGGCCGCTCCTTGGTCAATGAACTGTTGAGAAGCACGCGGATTGCGTACACTCGCGTGGAGCATTGACGCTGATCGCCGATGCAAATCTCAACATCCGCTAACGGAGGTTGAGATCTTGCTACCGTTAGCCGGCTGTATGCCCCCGCAGCGGGAATTGTCTGCGTGTGGGCGGCAATATTGGCTTTAACGAATGGAAATCACCCGCAGCGGGAATACGTGCAGCTCGCGCACGTCCAGCAGCCTTCGACGCGACGCAGCGCCCGCTCGCCACATCGCGGACAGATTCGCGCGCCTGAGATCGGCGCGGTGTGCGGTGCATCCTCATTGGAGGCCTCTGCAACTCGATGTCCGCCGGCTTCCACGCCCCCCCCTCGGACTGCCGCAAGGGGCCGACGGCTCGAAACATCTTCGCTATCGCTGCCGGGCTCGTCGCGCAGCAGGAAACCGATACGAAGCATGTGCTCCTCGATGACGTCGCCGATCGCCGCTAGCAGGCTCGGGACATAACGGCCGCCCATCCAGCGGCCGCCCTCGGGATCGAAAACGGCTTTTAATTCTTCGGCAACGAAAGCGACATCGCCACCGCGGCGGAAAATGGCGCTGATCATACGCGTCAGCGCGACCGTCCAGGCATAGTGCTCGAGGTTCTTCGTGTTGATGAAAACCTCGAACGGACGCCTGCGCCCATCGCGGACGATATCGTTGATCGTCACGTAGAGGGCGTGCGCGCTCGCGGGCCACTTGATCTTATATGTGACGCCTTCGAGCGCCGTCTCGCGCTCAAGTGGCTTCGTCATATAGACGACGCCATGCGCCGCCGGATCGTCGCTCAGCTTGACCGCAGAGGGTTTCTGCAAGGCAACGGCTCCGCTCTTGCCCGCCTCAGCCTCGGCAACGTCCTCGACGGGGGGCGTTTCGCGCGACAGGATTGCGCCGGTAATGGCGTTTGGCCGATACGTCGTGCATCCCTTGAGCCCGGAATTGTAAGCTTCGAGATAGATGTCGCGAAAACTTTCGAAACTGATGTCCTCGGGGCAGTTGATCGTCTTCGAGATGGCGCTGTCGACGTAAGGCTGCAGCGCCGCCTGCATCGCGACGTGCTCGGCAGGCGTCAGCGTTTCGGCAGTCACGAACGTTTCGGGCAGGAGTGCGTCATCTCCGAAAGCGTCGCGGAACGTCCGGTGCGCAAAGTCTTCGACGGTTTCTTCTTGCGCCGTACCGTCGCTGAGAACGCGCCGCCGGAAGACGAAATCGAAGACCGGTTCGATGCCGCTCGATACGTTTCCGGCGAGCAGCGAAATCGTCCCGGTCGGTGCGATCGACGTCAGGCATCCGTTGCGGATGCCGTTCGCCGCGATCGCATCGCGAACGTCTTTGTCGAGCCGGGCGACATTCGGCCGAGGCAGAAACGCGCCGGCATCGTAAAGCGGAAACGGTCCTTTCTCCGCCGCGAGAGCAGCACTCGCGCGATAGGCGGCGTTCTGGATGATAGCCATCCATTGCGCAGCCTTCTCGCGTGCTGCGAGACTGCCGTAGGAGAGACCGACGAAAATCAGCGCGTCGGCAAGGCCCGTGACGCCGAGGCCGATGCGCCGCTTAGCCCGCGCTTCTTGCGCCTGTTGTTCAAGCGGATAGCGCGAAATGTCGATGACGTTGTCGAGGAAACGGACGGCCGTCGCGACGCGCGCTTCGAGCTTTGCAACATCGATACGCGCGTTCGGTGTGAACGGCTCCTCGACGAGGCGTGCCAGGTTGATCGAACCGAGCAGGCAGGCGCCGTAAGGCGGCAGCGGCTGCTCTCCGCACGGGTTCGTCGCCGAGATTGTTTCGCAATACGAAAGGTTATTGGCCGCGTTGACGCGATCGATGAAGATCACGCCCGGCTCGGCATAATCGTAGGTCGCGCGCATGATCTGGTCCCACAACGCCCGCGCGGAAACCGTTTTGTAGACCTTGCCGGCGAACACCAGATTCCACGGAGCGTCGCGGCGAACGGCCTCCATAAAGCCATCAGTCACCAGAACCGACAGATTGAAATTGCGAAGGCGCAGCGGGTCAGACTTGGCCGCCACGAACGCTTCGATATCCGGATGATCGCACCTGAGGGTCGCCATCATCGCGCCGCGCCGCTGGCCGGCCGACATGATCGTCCGGCACATGGCGTCCCAGACGTCCATGAAACTGACTGGCCCGGAGGCGTCTGCGCCGATGCTTTTGACAGGCGCACCCTGCGGCCGAAGCGTCGAGAAATCGTGCCCGATGCCGCCTCCGGCCTGCATCGTCAGCGCCGCCTCCTTGACGCTCTCGAAGATGCTCGCAAGATCGTCTTGAATCTCGCCCAGGACAAAGCAGTTGAAGAGCGTCACGTTGCGCTCGGTTCCGGCCCCGGCCAGAATCCGTCCGGCCGGTTGAAAGCCGAAATCGGCCATCGCGTCATAAAACGCGTTCGCCCACTGCTGGCGCTCGCCGCCTTTTTCAGGCGCAGCCGCTGCTGCAGCAACCCGCCGAAACGTGTCTTCGACCGTCTGGTCGGCGGCAGCATTCGCCGATCCGGCAAAGCGGTACTTGCGCCGCCAAATAGCGTCGGAAATTGCGGGCAAACCTGAAAAAATGGCGCTCATGAGGGCTACCGGAATATAAGTGGTCAAGGCCGCGCTTCAATTACTGTTCACTATATGTTCTTGGATGCTTGCTGTCAATCGCATTCGAGCTTCCGTTGACAGAACGGACAGGTGCGCGATGTGGAAATCGCATTGACATGAGAGTCTTACAGCTTATCTCGGGGCTGGGCAGGACGACCTCCCATGCAGATAACAATGACCGGGACGGCCCGGCTCCTCTCAGGAGACGGTGATGGCTTGGTTCATTCTTCTTCTCGCGGGACTTCTGGAAATCGCCTGGGCGTTTTTCATGAAGCAGTCGGAGGGCTTCACGCAGCCGGTGCCCACGGCCATCACCATCGTTCTGATGATGGCGAGCTTCATTTTGCTATCGATCTCGATGAAGACGCTGCCTTTGAGTAGCGCCTATGCCGTGTGGACGGGTGTTGGTTCGGCGGGGCATTCCTCGTCGGCGTAGCCGTTCTCGGTGAAGCGGCGACACCGATGCGCATGCTCGCGGCTGTCTTCATCATCGCAGGCATCGCGATGATGAAGCTTTCGAGTTCATCCTGACAACGAATTACGCAAATGGCGTCAGCGGGCGCGCGCCAATGGCGGCGGCGAGGGAGCCCCGGCAGCTTCCTCGATGAGGCGGCGGCTCGCCGCTTCGATCTCGGTCTCGACCCGACTGCGAAATTCCGCGCGCGGCAACCCCGGCGGCAGCGGTGGCAAAAACTCGACGACGATCGTGCCCGGATAGCGCCAAGGGCTGCGTCTCGGCCAAAACAATCCGGAATTCAACGCCAGCGGCACCGTCACGACGCCGAGCGCCTCGTAGAGCGCCACATAACCCGGTTTGTAGTCTGGAGCCGCCCCCGGGACCGTGCGTGTCCCTTCGGGGAAGATCACGACTTCGCGACCGATGCTGACGCGCTGCTTGGCGTCGCGGATCAACGCCTTCAACGCCGCTGAAGCCCTGTCGCGTTTGACGAGAATGTGCTCGAACTTGACGCAAAACCAGCCATAGAACGGTATCCACTTCAGCTCGTCCTTCAGCACGATCGCCGGATCGCGGAAGAGCGAGATGAGACCGAACGTGTCCCATGCCGATTGATGCTTGGCGATGACGAGGCAGCCGCTCTTGGGAAGGTTTTCGCGGCCGCGCACATCGAGTTTCGTTCCGCAGATGAGACCCAGAAGCCAGACGCAGGTCCGCCCGTGCAACTCAAGGCCCTTCATCGCCCACGATCGCGGCCCGAACAGCAGCCATGACCCGAGCACGAGATAGAGCGCCGTGACGACATAGAACATGATGAAATAGACAAGCGAGCGGACGACCACCAGAGGTCCTGGCCCGGGTTTCGCGACATCAGCCATCGTCGTGTTTCGGAACCGTAACTGCAACGGTCTGGCTGCCATGCCAGTTCATGGCGCGCTGCACCGCGAGGCGCGCAACAGCCGGCAAGTACTTGAGGTATTCGGAGAGAAGAACACGCGTCGTCGTCGGGTGCAGCCACCACGCCGTCTCGGGATAGCGTCGCGGCGTGACCGGGTAGGGGATCAGAGTGACGTCTGGCATGACGAGCGCCAGTTCCGCGAGACCACGAGGCATGTGATAGCGCGATGTTACAACGATCAGCCGCTTGTAGCCGTTGGTCTTGGCCCAGGTCCGCGTCTCGTCGGCGTTGCCGACGGTGTCGCGCGCCTCGTAACCGAGATCGACGCAGCAATTGAATGTCGTCCCATCGAGTCCGAGCAGGCGCTGCATTTCCGCGCGCGTGACCTTCCTGTTGACTCCGGAGATCAGCAGCCGCTTGGCCCGGCCCTCGGTCAGGAGCTTGGCGCCCGCTTCCACACGAAGATCGCCGCCCGTCAGAACCACGATTCCATCGGCTTTATCGCCGCCGGAGATATCATCGCGCGTCACGGAAACCGCAAAGAGCACGAAGCCGAACACCAGCGCTCCGAAGGCGAGCGCCAGCAGCAAAACGGCGGATTGCGAAAAAGCCCTCATCGCGGATCAGAGATTCAAAAAATTGCACATGTCAGGCCGCAAGCAGCCGCCCCAATCCATAACCGATTCCGATGAGGTGGGCAGCTTCCGGAACGGCACTGTCATTTCGCATTTTGCCCAATGTCGCAAGCCTTCACGGCACATCGGAGTCAGCTAATGCCGGCCGTTGAGGATGCGGTGGACGCCGACCCGCGACGTGCCCATGCAAAGTCCTGCGATGATGATGACGACCAAGCCGAGAATGATGTAGCCGAGCGCATCGAGCGCGCCGGTGCCGATCAGGCGCTGCATTTCGACCGCGCTCACTGCGCCGCCGCCGAGCAGTTCGGTAATGGCCGGCATGCTCATAAACACGATCATCGCACATGTGGCGCCGACGATCCCGGCCTTGATGCCGAGCCGCAGGAAATGCTTCTCGAATTCGCGCGATATAAATTTGTCCGTCGCGCCGACGAAGTGCAGCACCTCCACGATCTCGCGGTTCGAGGCCATGGCGCTGCGCGTCGCCGACACGATGATCGCCGTCGTGGCCGCGGCTACGAGTACCAGAATGGCGAGACCGCCCAATGCCAGCGACCGCGTCACGGCGCGGATCTGCTGCTGCCACCGGCGATGATCGTCGAGCGACGCACCCTTGAAGTCATGCTCTAGCGCCTTTGCAATCTCGGCCAGTTGAGGCGGCCGGTCGCGATCGACCTGCACTGAGATCAGCCGGGGAACGGGAAGCGACTTGAGCGCATCTCCGGAACCAAGCCAGGGCTGCAGAAGACTGGTCGACTCATCGAGGCTCAAGGCCCTGACGCTCGCGATGCCGCGCTGCTTCTGCAGATAGGCTACGACGTCGCCGACAGCCTTGTCGGTGTCACCGTTTTCCTGCGGCGTCACCTGAACGGTCACTTCGCTCGAAATGTCCTTGAGCCAGGCATCGGAGGATTCCTTGATCATCCAGACCGCGCCCGCCGTGAGGCAAGCCAGGAAGCACATGATGGCGATGACGAGCGTCAGCGAACGGCCGGTAACCGACCCCGGCGGTACGACCGGAGCCATCACCTTCATCTTGCGCCCTTGATCACCTCCGCGTGGCGGAACGTAGGACTCGCGCACTGGTTCGGTGGCGTATGTCTGCACGTCCGGCGGCCCATGACGACCATAGGCAACCGATCCCGTCGGCACCATCGTCGGCGGCTCATCATAGGGATCATAGCCCGCCTGCATCGCGGGCTCGCCATGTCCGGGATAGCGGCTAGATGATCCGGACATGGCCCCTGTGCACCTCGATGCGCGGCGCCTTGAACTGCCGCATGAGTTGATGATCGTGCGTCGCGATCACGACGGAGGTCCCAAGCCGGTTCAACTCCACGAACAGGCGTAACAGTCGCCGCGCCATTTGCGGATCGACGTTACCGGTCGGCTCGTCGGCCAACAGCACTTCCGGTTTGCCGATGACCGCCCGAGCGATGGCTGCCCTTTGCTTTTCGCCGCCCGACAGCACCGATGGATTAGCATACATGCGGTCACCGAGACCAACCCATTGCAGAAGGTCGGTCACGTCTTCCCTATAGTCGGAAGGTTTCTTGCCCGTGACCTGTAGCGGCAGCGCCACGTTTTCCCAGACGGTCAGATGATCGAGGAGCCGGAAATCCTGGAAAACAATTCCGATCCGGCGGCGCATCTGAGCACGTTTCTGCGGCCTGACGCGGGTCACGTCTTCGCTGAACATCTGTAATACGCCGTGGCTCGGATGCAGCGACATGAACATCAGCCGCAACAGCGACGTCTTTCCCGCTCCAGACTCGCCGTGGAGGAAGTGAAACGAACCCGGCCGCAGGTGGAACGTGACGTCCGTCAGCACCTCCGGCCCGTTGTCGTATTTCAGTCCGACATTCGTTAAGCGAATCACAGGAGTATTAGCCCCGGTAGGAAAGTTCAGACTCGTCCTTCTGCCCAAGCGCGTATAGACACGCCAAGGCCGTTGCGATCAATCGATTACGATTGTGGCGCGGTCGTGTACACAAGAAGCTTGGCGAGTCAGGCCGCCTAAGGCCGTGCTACGGGGATTTCGGGTCATTTTGCATGACTAAGAAGGACAAAGGAGCTGCAATCGAGACGATCTTTTCGGCTGAGGAGATCCAGGAGCGCCTGCAAGCACTGGCGGACGAAATTGCCTTAACGCGGCCGAAAAATTTGCTCGTTGTCCCGATTTTGAAGGGCAGCTTCGTTTTTGCGGCCGATTTGTTGCGGGCGCTCTATGCGGCGGGCCTTGCACCCGAAGTCGATTTTCTGACACTCTCGAGCTACAGGAAGAGCCAGACCTCGTCGGGTCAGGTATCCATCCTTCGCGATCTCGACCTCGATGTGCAGCACCGGCACGTGATCCTGATCGACGACGTCCTCGATTCAGGCCGCACACTGGCCTTCGCAAAGGACTTGATCGCGGCCCGCGGTGCCGCGCGGATCGAAACTTGTGTGCTTCTCGACAAGAGGGCTACGCGTGCCGTTTCGATCGAACCCGACTATTGCGCGTTCACCTGCCCGGACGTGTTCGTCGTCGGCTACGGTATGGACGTGGGACATCGTTACAGGGAGCTGCCTTTCGTCGGTCGGCTCGTAAAATAATCCTGTCATAAGACGGACCGGGAAAGGTGCGGTGACATGGCGACGATCCTGCTAGCAGACGACGATGCCGCCGTGCGCGACCTCGTGAAGCGCGCGTTGAGCGCCGAGGGTCACACGATCCATGTCACGCAGGATGGTCTTGAAGCTCTGGATTGTCTCGCCGCTAACGGCGCCACAATCGAAGTTCTCGTGACCGACGTGGACATGCCGCAACTGGATGGCATAACGCTCGCAGAAAAGGCGCTCGCCATCAAACCGAGCCTTGTTGTGGTGCTGATGTCGGGCTTTTCCGATCAGCTGGAACGTGCCGCACGACTTCGCGCGCGTCGGCTGCTCTCGATCACGAAGCCCTTCACGCTCGAGCAAATCAAGCAGGTTGTAAGAAGCGTGCTCGCGTAAGGAACGGCCGCGAGATCAGCCGCCGGTGACACTCATGTGGCGCGCGACGGATGGCTTTTTCGTTCGCCTGTCGATGACGAAATCGTGCCCCTTGGGCTTTCTTGCGATGGCGTCTGTGATGGCAGCATCGAGCAAGCCATCGTCGGCCGAAGCGCGAAGCGGCGCCCTGAGATCAGCGGCGTCTTCCTGGCCCAGACACATGAAAAGCGTGCCCGTGCACGTGAGGCGCACGCGATTGCAGCTTTCGCAGAAATTGTGCGTCAGAGGCGTGATGAAACCAAGCCGGCCGCCGGTTTCCTTGACGGTGACATAGCGCGCCGGCCCGCCAGTACGGTATGGATTGTCTTCCAGCGAGAACCGATCCATCAGACGCGCCCGCACGATCGACAGCGGCAAATACTGTGACGTGCGGTCTTCGCCGATGTCGCCGAGCGGCATCGTTTCGATGAGCGTCATGTCGGCGCCCCGCTCATGGGCAAACCGGATCAAGCTCTCGATCTCATCCTCGTTGAGGCCCTTCAGCGCCACGGTATTGATCTTGATCTTGATGCCCGCTTTTTCAGCCGCGTCGAGCCCCCGCAAAACAGTAGCGAGATCGCCCCAACGTGTAATGGCCTTGAATTTTACCGGATCGATCGTGTCGATCGAAACGTTGATTCGGTTGACGCCCGCAGCCTTTAGATCGCCTGCGAACTTCTCGAGCTGGCTGCCGTTCGTGGTCAACGTAAGCTCTTTAAGTTGATCGTTTTCGAGATGGCGGCCTAGGGCTCGGAACAGCCACATGATGTTCTTGCGCACCAGCGGCTCGCCGCCGGTGATGCGCAGCTTGTTCACGCCCTGGCGGACGAAGGCGGCACATACGCGGTCAAGCTCTTCAAGCGAGAGAAGATCGCGTTTCGGAAGAAACGTCATATGCTCGGACATGCAATAGACGCAGCGGAAGTCGCACCGGTCGGTGACCGAGACGCGCAGGTACTCGATCGCCCTGCCGAATGGGTCGACCAAACCTCGCGAACTATCCAGCTTCTGTGGGGGCATTGACGTCTCTGCCGAGCCTTCCATCTCTTGTTTAATATCGGAGAGCGCGGCGTCGATAACAAGAGACGTTAAAGCCGCGCAACCTGCCGTTAAGCACGCTGCCTCAAGCTTTTGAACGGCCCAAGCGCCCGCTCGATGACAGCCGCGATTCCGGCGATATCGTCGAGATTGAAGATAGGCTTGCCGTGACCATCGACTTCATGATCGGCAGCGATGGCCAACACGTGCGGATCGTTCGTCGCGAGAAGTCTTTCGTGTGCGACGGCTGCGCGCCGAACCTCGATTTTCGGAATGGCCGCCGATTTGTAGCCTTCTACCAGAATAATGTCGGCCGGTCTGAGGCGTGCGGCGACCGCCTCCAATGCGGGTTCTCCTGCTGCCTCGATTTCCTCGATGACGGCGACGCGCGAACCCGAAACGATAGCCGTCTCGGCGGCCCCCGCGGCGCGGTGGCGCGTCGTATCACTGCCCGGTGCATCGATGTCGAACTTATGGTGCGTGTGCTTGATTGTTGCGACGCGCAAACCACGATCCGCGAAGTGCCGCGTAAGCTTTTCGATTAACGTCGTCTTGCCGGAATTCGACCACCCGGCGATCCCGAAAAGTGGCATCGAAGATAGACGGCTCTTCGCATCGTCAGCCATTGTTCTTGTCTTTCTCAGGCTCGCCGAGCAGGTTGCTCGCAATTGCGAGATCGTCCTGCGTGTTGATGTTGAAGAACGGATCGATGGACGCATCGCCAATGTTGCGCATCGGGAACTCGACTGCAACGGCATTAAGGCGTTGCGTAAGCGCATTGACGCTTAAGTCGCGCCGTGCCAGGGCGCTTGCAACCACATCGCGGGCGCTTGTCGGCCAAAGGGCGGTTGTCGGATGCCGCCGGCCTCCCGAAACTGCAATCGCAAGGCCCTCGCCGCGCGTGGCGTCCAGCCGGGCGACCAGATCAGTCGGAATGAAAGGCACATCCGCCGAAACCGTCGCGATCGCGACGCAATCGGGCGCGTGTACTTTTTGCCAATCGAGAGCCGCAAGGATGCCGCTGAGCGGCCCAAGTCCCGGATTTTCCACGTCGGAGATCGTTGGCAGATCGAAACGCGCGAAGCGGCTCGCGTCGCCGTTGACGTTCAGGATCAGGCGCGCGACTTGCGGGCCAAGGCGCGCGACGACGTGCGAAAGCACCGGCCGTCCGCCGAGATCAGCCAATCCTTTGTCGCCACCGCCGAACCGGCGCGACATGCCGCCCGCAAGGACGACGCCTAGAATGTGAGCCCGCGACGCCATGTGGCACGCATACGCATCCTCTCGCAGTGCCGCAAGGATTGAATTCGCCGCTCGATTCGCCACGCTTGGCTGATTGCGCGCATCTGCGGCTTCCATCATAGACGCAGCCGACCTATATCGGGCGAAACACCAGTCGTCCGCACAGCGCTACGGCGGCGCCCAGGAGAATCCCCAAATGGCGGTTGAAAAAGCCGAAGTGCTCGCGGCGCTTCGCAGGGTCAAAGGGCCCGACCTCACAAGCAACATCGTCGATCTTGGCCTCGTTTCTGAAGTCCTGATCAAGGACGATCGCG